>NC_007765.1:300000-505334 GCF_000092045.1 Rhizobium etli CFN 42
GAAGAAGGTCAGGCCGCCGACGATCAGGATCGTGCCGACGAGCAGGCCGACGAAGAGCGGGCCGTCGGTGGGGAAGGTGCCTGCAGAGGCCGGAACCCTCTTCTTGGCAATTAGCGAGCCGGCGATGGCCAGCGCCGGGATGATGACCAGGAAGCGGCCGGCGAGCATGCCGATGCCGAGCGTGACATTGTACCAGGGCGTATTCCCAGTCAGGCCGCCGAAAGCCGAGCCGTTATTGGCCGCAGCCGAGGTGTAGGCATAGAGGATCTCGGAGAAGCCGTGCGGGCCGGCGGTGCCGATCGAGGCGACGGCGGATGGCAGCACGGTGGCGATCGCGGTGAAGACGAGCATGGCGAGCGGCAGGCAGAGGATGGCGAGAACGGCCATCTTCATTTCCTTCGCCTCGATCTTCTTGCCGAGATATTCCGGTGTGCGGCCGACCATCAGGCCGGCAACGAAGACGGCGACGATGATGAACAGCAGGATGCCGTAGAAGCCGGCGCCGACACCACCGACGATGATCTCGCCGAGCTGCATGTTGATCAGCGGAATGAGGCCGCCGAGCGCGGTAAAGCTGCCATGCATGGCGTTGACCGCTCCGCAGGAGGCGGCAGTGGTGATGACCGCAAACAGTGACGACAGGGCCACGCCGAAGCGGACTTCCTTGCCTTCCATGTTGCCGCCGCCAAGACCGAAGGCATGCATCAGCGGATTGCCGGCGGCTTCCGCCCAATAGGTGACCGTGACGCCGGCGAGGAACAGCACGCCCATCGTGGCAAGGATCGCCCAGCCCTGGCGCTGGTTGCCGACCATGCGGCCGAAGACATTGGTCAGCGCCGCACCGATGGCGAAGATCGACACCATCTGGATGAGGTTGGAGATCGCGTCCGGGTTTTCGAACGGATGGGCGGAATTGGCGTTGAAGAAGCCGCCGCCATTGGTGCCGAGCATCTTGATCGCCAGCTGCGAGGCGACGGGGCCGACGGCGATCGTCTGCTGCGCGCCTTCGAGCGTCGTTGCGGTGACATAGGGTCCGAGCGTCTGCGGCACGCCAAGATAGACATAGACGAGCGTTAACACGATCGAGATCGGCAGCAGCACATAGAAGGTTGCCCTTGTCATATCGACCCAGAAATTGCCGATGGCCTTGCCCGAGGCGCGCGAGAAGGCGCGGATGAAGGCGAGCGCGATGGCGATGCCCGTTGCCGCGGAGACGAAGTTCTGGACGGTGAAGCCGGCCATCTGGGTGAGATAGGACATCGTGCTTTCGCCGCCGTAGTTCTGCCAGTTGGTATTGCTGACGAAGCTGACGGCGGTGTTGAAGGAAAGCTCCGGCGGGACGGCCGCCATGCCGGCCGGATTGTAGGGGAGGCCGGCCTGCAGGCGCAGCAGCGCATAAAGGGCGATGACGCCGAGAAGATTGAACGTCAGCATGGCGAAGGCATAAGAGGTCCAATGCTGCTCCTCGCCTTCGCTGGTGCCGGCGACGCGGTAAAGCCCGCGTTCGATCGGAACGAGGACTGGGGAGAGGAAAGTGCGTTCGCCGCTGAAGACACGCATCATATAGCCGCCGAGCGGTTGGACGAGCGCAAGAACGATCCCGCAATAAAGCAGAATCTGAAGCCATCCGTTGAGGGTCATGGAGGTAGACTTTCTATAACCGGCCGCCTCGCAACTGGAAGCGCCGGCTTTCTTCAAAAGCGCTCCGGGCGAAGCAGAGCGTAGGTGAGGTAAAGGGTGAGAAACACGGTCACCGCGCCGCTCAAGACATAATCGAGGGTCATGGCGTTTCTCCCGCTAAAGCCTGTCGCAGGCTCTGGTGTAGGCAAAGCACAGCGCAAAGAAGATGATCGCGGTGCCGAGTAGAATGATATCCATCATGATCGTGACTCCTGTCGTTCGTCTGGAGTCAGACAAGACAAAGGGCGCCACCCCGGGGGAGGGCCGCCTTTCATGCTTTCTGGCGTGGAGATGATCGTTCGATCTCTCGGCCACGAATATGGAGCGGAAGGGCATAAAGGTTCGAGACGGGCAAGCGGCCGTCTATATAAAAATCTTATAAAGGCTTTTCAGTAGCGAGCTAAGGATCGACCCGAAACTGGTATCGGCCTTCGGCGCTGCGGCCGTCCATCGAGAGCACGCGCCAGTCGACGGTATAGAGGCCAGGCGCCATGGCAGGATCGAGAGGGATCTTGAAGATCGATCCTTCAGGGCCGGAGAGAAACGGCTTGCCGGTGGGAAGCGCCATCCCCTGGGCATCCAGCAGGACGGCCGTCGAGCGGGCGAGATCGACCGGGCCGGTGAAGGTGAGCTCGAGATTGGCAGGAACGAGCTGTTGTTCCTGCTGTTGCGATGGGAGCGAGGCTTGTTCCAAGGCCGCGGACGCTTCACTTGCGGTGAAGAGAAGGAAGGCGAACAGACAGAATGACGCGATCGACTTCATGATGGTCTTCCTTATCGTGCCGATCCGCATGTGCCCGGAGCCCTCATGCTTCCGTGACGCCACGCCGACGCATCACTATGAACGCTGCGGAGGATGATTTCGATCCCTAGTTTTTGCGATAAGGCGCACCGGCCGCGGCTGGTGGCCCTTCGGCAGCGCGGCGATCAGCTTCGCAAGCCGCTGCCAGAATTTCCGAAATGACCTGGATAATGTTGGCCCGTTTTTCATCTCTCTGCCGGTCCTCATCACCGGGATCTCGAGTTGAGAATGTACTCGCCGTCGGCCTCGGCTGAAATCATACAGAGGTCTTGGAACGTGAATCTTTCGGATTATAGAAAATGGGCATTTCATCACATGTTGAGCAAAAGCTTGTATGGTGCGATTGAATTGCCGCCGCTTACGGTCTTATAGTCCGTGTCGACGGCACCCGATGAATCGCGGGGCAAAAGGGAAGGAAACCGATCATGACCAAAGTCCGTGCGCTGGTGCTGGAGCGCCAACATGAGCTTGCGCTTCGCGATATCGATCTGCCGCTGGAGACAGGAGCGGGGCAGGTCAAGATCAAGATTCATACCGTCGGCGTCTGCGGTTCGGACGTGCATTATTATACCCACGGCAAGATCGGCCCCTTCGTCGTCAACGCGCCGATGGTGCTCGGGCATGAGGCGGCGGGCACGGTGGTCGAGGTCGGGTCCGGTGTCAGGCATCTGAAAGTCGGCGACCGCGTCTGCATGGAGCCCGGCATCCCCGACCCGAATTCCAAGGCAAGCCGGCTCGGCATGTACAATATCGATCCCGCCGTCAGTTTTTGGGCGACGCCGCCGGTTCATGGCGTGCTGACGCCAGAGGTCGTGCATCCCGCCAACTATACCTTCAAGCTGCCCGACAATGTCAGCTTTGCCGAAGGCGCGATGGTCGAGCCCTTCGCCGTCGGCATGCAGGCGGCGAGCAAGGCCAAGATTGCGCCGGGCGATACCGCCATCGTTCTTGGCGCCGGCCCGATCGGCACGATGGTGGCGATTGCCGCCCTTGCCGGCGGCTGCGCCCGGGCGATCGTTGCCGATCTCGCCCAGCCGAAGCTCGATATCGCCGCGCAGTATCAGGGCGTCATCCCGGTCAATATCCGCGAGACGAATCTGATCGAAGAAGTCGGCCAATTGACCGACGGCTGGGGCGCCGATGTCGTCTTCGAATGCTCCGGTTCGCCGAAGGCCTGGGAGACGATCATGGCGCTGCCGCGCCCGGGCGGCGTCATCGTCGCCGTCGGCCTGCCAGTCAACCCTGTTGGTTTCGACGTCTCGACGGCGACCACCAAGGAGATCCGCATCGAGACGGTATTCCGTTATGCGCATCAGTATGAGCGATCGATCGCCTTGCTTGGTTCGGGTCGCGTCGATCTTAAGCCGCTGATATCAGAGACGTTCAAGTTCGAAGATTCGATCAAGGCATTCGATCGTGCGGCCGAAGCGCGGCCGAGCGACGTAAAGCTGCAGATCGTGATGGAATAGGGCACTGCAGCGCCGCTATGGGCGCCTTTTGCGTTTCATTCTGCGAAAGACCAGAGCCGCGCCCGCGACGGCAGCCGCGGCTCCAACTGCGATCAGCAGATGCCGGTGGAGGGGCAGGTGGCCCAGCGTCTGCTGGATGCCGCGCCCGAAGATATAACCGAGTGCTGTGAAAAGCTGTCCCCATACCAAAGCGGCCACCGCATTCAGGAGGACGAATTTTCCGGTCGCTATCCGCGTCGTGCCGATGACGATCGGGCTGATTGTCCGCAAGCCGACCAGAAAACGAAACGCCAGTATGAAACCGGTCTGATATTTTTCAAGCAGCCGCGTTGCCCGGGCGAGCGCGGGTCTTTCCATCAGCTGGCGGACGGGAGCCCATTGCGCAGCATAGCGGCCAGCGAAGAACCAGAACTGATCGCCGGCAAAGGAACCTGTCGCGGCCGCGATCGACGCCGACCAATAGGAGAGCAGCTCGCGATGGGAAATGACGCCGCCGAGGAATGCGGCGGTCTCGCCCTCGAAGGCGGCGCCCAGAAATACCGCCAGCAGCCCATAATTCTCGATCAGCTGTTCGATAGACACGCCTTCCTGGCCCGATGTCGGAGCTAAACCGGCTTCAAATCGCCAAGCAGCGTCGGGATCAGCTCCGAAACCGTAGGATGGATGGGCACCGACCATTTCAGCTTGGGATAGGTGGTCCCTGCATTCATCGCATCGATCAGGCCATGGATCACCTCGTCGCCCTCGATGCCCAGGATCGCCGCGCCGAGGATTTCCTTTGTGTCGGCGTCGGCGATCACCTTCATGAAGCCCTTGGTCTCGCCGCGTTCATTGGCGCGGCCGACGCGGCTCATCGGCCGGGTCGAGACCATGATCTTGCGTGCCGATTCCCGCGCCTGTTTCTCCGTCATGCCGACGCGGCCGAGCGGCGGGTCGATGTAGAGCGCATAGGCCGGAATGCGGCTCGAGACCTTGCGGTCGTCGCCGTCCAGCAGATTGGCGGCGGCGATCTCGAAATCATTGTAGGAGGTGTGGGTGAAGGCGCCGCGGCCGTTGCAGTCGCCAAGCGCAAAGATGCCTTCGACATTGGTGGCGAGCCTGTCGTCGACGGTGATGTAGCCACGCTTGTCGGTGGCGACTCCGGCGGCATCGAGGCCGAGATCGTCGGTGTTCGGCTTGCGGCCGGTGGCGATCAGCACATGGCTGGCATCGATCTTTGCCGCGCCGGCGGTGACGCTCACGCCGCCGCCGTTTCCCGCGAAGGCGATGTTATTGGCGGCGGTATGGACGCCAATGCCTTCTGAACGCAGGATCTCGGCGATCGCATCTGATATATCCTCGTCCTCGCGCGAAGCGAGCTTCGGGCCGTGCTCGATGACGCTGACTTCGGCACCGAAACGGCGATACATCTGCGCGAATTCCAGCCCGATATAGCTGCCGCCGATGACCGCCAGATGCCGCGGCAGCGTGTCGAGATGGATGATCGAGGTGCTGGTGAGATAGTCGATCTGATCGATGCCCGGCAGTTCGGGAATGACGGGGCGGGCGCCGACATTGAGGAAAATGCGCGGCGCCGTCAGCGTCTCGCCGTTGACGCGAACGGTGTTCGGGCTCTCGAAACGCGCATGGCCGTAGATCACGCTCATGCCGTCCATGCCGGCAAACCAGTCGATCAGGCCCTTGCGGGCATTCATCGTCACCGTTTCCGCCCGGGCTCTGACGACCTTCATGTCGATGGCGATCTCGCCGGGAATATTGACGCCGTAGGCGGCGCCGCTTCTGGCGACATGGGCGGCGCGGGCGCTGGCGACCAGCGTTTTCGTCGGCATGCAGCCGGCATTGACGCAGGTGCCGCCGAGGAACTTGCGCTCGATCAGCGCCACCTTCATGCCTTTTTCGACCATGCGGGCGGCAAGGAACGGGCCGGCCTGGCCGGCGCCAATGACGATGGCGTCGAAGCTCTTCATGACACGGCTCCCGCGATCAGCACCGCACCGATGACGGCGACGGCATCCTCGATTAGGGCGGCCGGCAGGTCCTTGCCGAAGGCGGCGGCAAGTCTGCCGCGGACGGCGGCGCCGCCATAGGTGCCGACGACGGCGCCAATCACGCCGGCGATCAGCCCGCCGAAGAGCAGGCTGCTGGCTGCCCCGATCGTCGCGCCCGACAGCGCCCCCGAGACGATACGGGCGCCAAACTGCACCGGCACCTTGCGCGAGGGCGTCGACGGCAGCTGGTCGGTGATGAGTTCAATAATGGCGAGAAGGGTGAAGATCCACGGCGCCCATTGGTAGCCCATGAAGGCAAGCGGCGTCTGCGACACGTCGAACCAGCCGAGCGCCGCGCCCCAGGCGACGGCTGCCGGCGCCGTCATGGCGCGAAGGCCCGAGATGACCCCGATCAGCAATGCAAGAAGCAGAAACATGCGCGATCCCCCTCATGCCGGCCTCGTGCCGCGAGAGGGAAGGTTGCACATTGTCAGGCGCGTGGCAATTCGCCTTGCCGCACCGGAATCTAGTTCGCGAAGGCGGCGATGCCGGTGATCGATCGGCCGATGATCAGCGCGTGGATATCGTGCGTGCCCTCATAGGTGTTGACCACTTCGAGGTTGACGAGATGGCGGGCGATGCCGAATTCGTCGGAGATGCCGTTGCCGCCGAGCATGTCGCGGGCGGCGCGCGCCATCTCCAGCGCTTTGCCGCAGCTGTTGCGCTTGAGGATCGAGGTCAGCTCCACCGGCGGGTGGCCCTCCTCCTTCATGCGGCCGAGCCGCAGGCAACCCTGCAGGCCGAGCGCGATCTCCGCTGCCATATCGGCGAGCTTCTTCTGGATCAGTTGGTTGGCCGCGAGCGGCCGGCCGAACTGCTTGCGTTCCAGCACATACTGCCGTGCCCTGGCATAACAATCCTCGGCGGCGCCGAGGGCGCCCCAGGCGATGCCGAAGCGGGCCGAGTTGAGGCAGGTGAACGGCCCCTTGAGGCCGGTGACGCCGGGCAGCAGGTTTTCCTCCGGTACAAACACGCCGTCCATCACCACTTCGCCTGTTATCGAGGCGCGCAGGCCGACCTTGCCGTGGATGGCGGGCGCCGAAAGCCCTTTCCAGCCCTTTTCGAGGATGAATCCGCGGATGAGGCCGTCCTCGGTCTTTGCCCAGACGACGAAGACATCGGCGATCGGCGCGTTCGAGATCCAGGTCTTCGAGCCTGTAAGGCTGTAGCCGCCGTCGACCTTTTTGGCGCGTGTCGCCATCGAACCGGGATCGGAGCCGTGATCGGGCTCGGTCAGGCCGAAGCAGCCGATCCATTCGCCCGTGGCAAGTTTCGGCAGGTATTTCTGCTTCTGCGCCGCAGACCCGAAGGTTTCGATCGGCACCATGACCAGCGAGGACTGCACGCTCATCATCGAGCGATAGCCGCTGTCGACCCGCTCGACCTCGCGGGCGATCAGGCCATAGGCGGTGTAACCGAGGCCGGCGCCGCCATATTCGGGAGAAATCGTCGGGCCGAGCAGGCCGAGTTCGCCCATTTCGCGAAAGATTGCCGGATCGGTTTTTTCATTGCGGAAGGCATCGAGAACACGGGGCGCGAGCTTTTGCTGCGCATAGGCATGGGCGGTGTCCTGCACCATGCGCTCCTCGTTGGTCAGCTGCTCTACCAGCCGGAACGGATCGGCCCAGTCGAAAACCTCGCGCGTATGCTGCATGACGTCGTCTCCTCACCATTCACTCAGGCTTGTCTCGTCAAATTGGCCATAGACCCGTCGGCCGACTGCGTCAACAGAGCGCGGCCGCGTCGAAAAGGCGAGCTCCGCCATCTTTTCAAAAGCGCCGGCATGATCCACCTTGCCCGCGTTCGATTCTGGAATGAGGAGGCGGAAATGTCGTCAAGCCATCTGTTCGTATCGGCCGAAGGCGCCGAATGGGTCAATCCGGAGCCCGGCGTCACCAGGCGGATCATGACCTATCTTCCCGAGATGATGATGGTGGAGGTGGCATTCGAAAGCGGCGCCGTCGGTGCGGCTCATTCGCATCCGCACATTCAGGCAAGTTATGTCGCCGAGGGCAGCTTCGAAGTGACGATCGATGGCCGCACCGAAGTGCTCAGGCAGGGCGGCAGCTTCATCGTGCCCCCCAATCTCGTCCATGGCGTCAAGGCGCTGGAAAAGGGCCGGCTGATCGATAGCTTCACGCCCCATCGTGCCGAATTTCTCAAGTAATCAGCTTTCGGCCTCCGACCGGCGCGCCGAGCCGGCGGCGCTGACATAGGGCGGCACGAAGCGCGCATCGTCGCCGCGCACTGCCTCGCGCAGGAAATCGATGACGGCGCGCACGCGCGGCGCCTGTTTCAGGTCGCGATGGCAGGTGATCCAGTAATGGCGCTTGAGGTCGATTTCCTCGGGCAGCACACGCACGAGCTCGGGATAACGGCTGGCGAAGAAATAGGGCAGGATGCAGAGGCCGAGGCCGTTTCGGGTGGCGGTCAGCTGCGCGAAGATGCTGGAGCTCTGGAACTGCGGCTTGATGCGTGGATGTACGTCGCTGAGATAATCGAGGCCAGGCGCGAAAATCATCTCCTCGATATAGCTGACGAACGGATGCTCAAGCAGGTCGTCGCGGCAGGTGATGGCAGGCGCCTTTGCCAGATAGTCGCGCGAGCCGTAGATCTGCAGGTGATAGTCGGTCAGCTTCTCGGCGAAATAAGGCCCTTCCTTCGGTTCGTCGAGCACGACGGAAAGATCGGCCTCTTTGCGTGACAGCGACATGATCTGCTGGATCGTCACCAGTTCGAGCGAGAGATGCGGATGCTGGGCGGCAAACCGCGGCAGCACGGTGGCGAAGAAGAAATTGGCAAAGCCTTCCGGCGCGCTAAGGCGCACGAGGCCACGCTGCGCCATCGAGCCGTCGGCGAGATCGGCGCGCAGCCGCTCGGTCTCCTGCTCCATCTTCTCGGCCGTGTCGACGAAGCGCGTGCCCATGGCCGTCAACACATAACCTCGCGGATTGCGCTCGAACAGCTTGACCTTGAGGGTGAATTCCAGCCGATCGATTCGCCGCGAAACGGTGGCATGGCTGGAACGCAGCTGCCGGGCAGCCGTCGACAGCTGCCCGGTGCGGGCGACGGCGAGGAAAAACTGCAGATCGTCCCAGGTAAACTGCGGCGGATTGTTCATCGCCATTTCCTCCGTTGAATAAGCGCTAACGCATAGCACGATCTGCAGATATCTAAACAATTCGTTGTTTTGATTTGCATTTTACGTCGCGAAGAACGGAGAAATCACCGGCAAGGGACGCCGCTTGTTGGAAACCGGTCGATGCCCCGGAGACGGTGCTTTCAGTTGCTATTGGTGAATGCTACACGGCCACGTTTGCATCCTGAGGAAATATTGATGAAAAAATTGGTTCGCCTGCTGCTGACGATCGTGCTCGCATTCGTCGTCGTCATCGGTTTTCGCTGGTATCGGTACATCGCCAACACCGACAGCCCCTATGACGAAGTCGGCATCACGCTCAACTCGTCGATGCCGGGCCCGCTGAACGCCTGGGGCTGTGCTAAACTGAAACAGACCTTCGGCAGCGCCTTGCCTCCCTATGGCTGCGCCGCCGACAACGGGACCCGATGGAAGTAACGGCAGGCGCAAACGCGTCAAATCCGCCGCCGACGAAGGACCGAGAGATAATTGGTCCTTCGTCTAACGCCGCTATCCCTGCACAACCGTCGGAACTGCCCTAAGTCTAGTGCTTAGCGCTTACGTCCTGCGCATCCCGAGGCTTAGTTTGAGATTGTGCGGCTTCTTTCTGTGCAAAAATGAACAGATACTGTTTGGAATTAGTTGTACCCCACCCGTTGCCTCAAGGAGAAATTTCCATGATCGTAAGACGAGGGCCGTCGTTCTGAGGAGTGCGACCGGCCAAATTTGAACAGACCGGTAATCTTGCTCATCTCTGGGAGGAGAGAATATGCGAAAGAGTCTCATCGCGTCCGCTGCATTTTTGCTCGCCAGCAGCACCGCTGTGCTCGCGCAAAGCGCGACCGACGGCAAGGTCAAGATCGGCATCCTGAACGACCAGTCGGGCGTCTATGCCGATTTCGGCGGCAAGTCTTCCGTCGAGGCCGCCAAGATGGCGGTCGAGGATTTCGGCGGCAAGGTATTGGGCGTTCCGGTCGAGATCGTCGATGCCGATCACCAGAACAAGCCGGATATCGCCTCCAACATCGCCCGCCAGTGGTACGACACCGAGCAGGTGGACGCGATCATGGAACTGACGACCTCGTCGGTGGCGCTGGCGGTGCAGGCGATCGCCAAGGAAAAGAAGAAGATCGACATCGTCACCGGTGCGGCGACGACGGATCTGACCGGCAAGGCCTGCTCGCCTTACGGCTTCCACTGGGCCTACGACACCCATGCGCTGGCGGTCGGTACCGGCGGCGCACTGGTCAAGCAGGGCGGTGACAGCTGGTTCTTCCTGACCGCCGACTATGCCTTCGGCTATTCGCTGGAGCAGCAGACCACCGACTATGTCAAGGCGAGCGGCGGCACGGTCGTCGGCGCCGTCCGCCATCCGCTGTCGACCCAGGACTTCTCGTCCTTCCTGCTGCAGGCGCAATCATCCGGCGCCAAGGTGATCGGCCTTGCCAATGCCGGCCTCGATACCTCGAATGCCATCAAGCAGGCCGCCGAGTTCGGCATCACCCAGGGCGGCCAGCATCTGGCGGCGCTGCTCTTCACGCTTGCCGAAGTCCATGGCCTCGGGCTTGAAGCAGCGCAGGGCCTGACCCTGACGGAAGGCTATTACTGGAACCGCGACGATGAAAGCCGCGCCTTCGCGAAGAAATTCTTCGACCGCACCGGCAAGATGCCGAACATGATCCATACCGGCACCTATTCGGCAGTAACACAATATCTGAAGGCGGTGCAGAAGGCCGGCACCGACGAAACGGAAGCCGTCGCCAAAACGCTGCATGAAATGCCGGTCGATGACGTCTTCGGCCGCGGCGGCACGGTCGGGCCCAATGGTCGCATGATCCATGACATGTACCTCTTGCAGGTCAAGAAGCCGGCCGACAGCAAGGAGCCGTGGGATTACTTCAACGTGCTCGCAACCATTCCCGGCAAGGAAGCCTACATCGATCCCGCCAAGAGCGGCTGCGATCTGGTGAAGTGAGCGCAATGGCGGTTCCCGCGACTGAAACGCTGGACAAGCCGCAGGTGGTTTTATCCGCCCGCGGTCTGCGTCGCGATTTCGGCGGCTTCACAGCCGTCAAGAATGTCGATCTCGACGTCCATGACGCGAGCGTCCATGCGTTGATCGGCCCGAACGGCGCCGGCAAGACCACGGTCTTCAACCTGCTGACCAAGTTCCTGCAGCCGACGGCGGGCAGCATCACGCTGATGGGTACCGATATTACGTACACGCCGCCGGACAAGGTGGCGCGCATGGGGTTGGTGCGCTCCTTCCAGATCTCGGCGGTCTTCCCGCATCTCTCCGTTCTCGACAATGTGAGGGTGGCGCTGCAGCGGCCGAACAATCTTTCCACGCAGTTCTGGCGGCCGCTTTCGGCGCTTGACCGGCTGAACGAGCGGGCCGAACAGCTGCTCGCAAGCGTCGGCCTTTCCAAGGAGCGCGATCATATCGCCGCCGACCTTTCCTACGGCCGCAAGCGCGTGCTGGAGATCGCCACGACGCTGGCGCTCGATCCTAAGGTCCTGCTGCTCGACGAACCGATGGCCGGCATGGGGCATGAGGATGTCGCCGTCGTCTCGGCGATCATCCGCGACGTCGCCCGCGACCGGGCGGTGCTGATGGTCGAGCACAATCTCTCCGTCGTCGCCAATATCTGCCAGCATGTGACTGTGCTGCAGCGCGGTGAGATCCTGGCCGAAGGCGACTATGCCACCGTCAGCCAGGACGAGCGCGTGCGCGTCGCCTATATGGGCACGGAGGAGCATTGATGGCTGCTCTCCTCGAAGTTCAGGGCCTGAACGCCTGGTATGGTGAAAGCCATGTCTTGCACGGCGTCGACATGCGGGTGGCCGAAGGCGAGACGATCACCATTCTCGGCCGTAACGGCGTCGGCAAGACGACGACGCTGCGCACCATCACCGGCATCGTGCGGGCCCGCAAGGGCAGGATCAGCTTTGCCGGCAGCGACATGATGCAGGTGCCGCTGCACAAGACGGCGCATCGCGGCATCGGCTTCGTGCCGGAGGAGCGCGGAATCTTCTCGACGCTGACCGTGTCGGAAAACCTGCTGCTGCCGCCTGTCGTGGCGAAGGGCGGCATGACGCTCGACGAGATCTACGAGCTCTTCCCCAATCTCTACGAGCGCCGCAGCAGCCCCGGCACCAAACTCTCCGGCGGCGAGCAGCAGATGCTGGCGATCGCCCGCATCCTGCGCACCGGTGTGCGGCTGCTCATTCTCGACGAACCGACGGAGGGGCTTGCCCCCGTTATCGTCCAGCGCATCGGCGAGGTGCTGCAGGCGCTGAAAGGACGCGGTATGACAATCCTGCTCGTCGAGCAGAACTTCCGCTTCGCCAGCCGTATTGCCGATCGCTTCTATCTGATGGATCATGGGCAGATGGTGTCGGAATTCCCGGTCGGCGAACTGCCGCAGCGCATGGATACGCTGCACAAGGTTCTGGGAGTATGACCAGATGACGATGATCTTCGGCATTCCCCTGCAGGCGCTGCTCGGCCAGCTCTTGATCGGCCTGATCAACGGCTCGTTCTATGCGCTGCTCAGCCTCGGCCTCGCCATCATTTTTGGCCTGCTCCGGGTGATCAACTTTGCCCATGGCGCGCAATATATGCTCGGCGCCTTTGTCGCCTATCTGCTGCTCACCTATGCCGGCATCGGCTACTGGCCGTCGCTGATCCTGGCGCCTGTTATCGTCGGCATTGCCGGTGCGATCATCGAGCGGCTGTTCCTGCGCCGGCTCTACGATCTCGATCCGCTTTACGGCCTGCTTTTCACCTTCGGGCTGGCGCTCGCGGTCGAAGGCACCTTCCGCTATCTCTACGGCTCGTCCGGCCAGCCATACGCGACGCCGGCGGCCCTTGCCGGCGGGGCGAACCTCGGCTTCATGTTCCTGCCGATCTATCGCGGCTGGGTCGTCGTCGTCTCGCTGGTCATCTGCCTCGGCACATGGCTGCTGATCGAAAAGACCAAGCTCGGCGCCTATCTCCGGGCCGCCACTGAAAACGCCGTACTGGTGCAGGTCTTCGGCGTCAACGTGCCGGTGCTGCTGACGCTGACCTACGCGCTCGGCGCCGGCCTTGCCGCCTTTGCCGGCGTATTGGCGGCGCCGATCTACCAGGTCTCGCCGCTGATGGGCTCGAACATGATCATCGTCGTCTTTGCCGTCGTCGTAGTCGGCGGCATGGGATCGATCATGGGTGCGATCATCACCGGCTATGTGCTCGGCATCGCCGAGGGCCTGACCAAGGTCTTCTATCCCGAGGCCTCCAATATCGTGATCTTCGTCATCATGGCGATCGTGCTTCTCATCAGGCCCGCGGGCCTCTTCGGCCGGGATGCCTGACATGGCTGACATCACCGACACCATCCGCACGGAAAAGAGCCGGACCGCCCTCTCGGTCCAGGCCGGCTTCCTGCTCGCAGGGCTGCTGCTCCTGCTGCTCGCGCCGTTCTTCTTCTATCCGATCTTCCTGATGAAGCTGCTCTGCTTCGCGCTTTTCGCCTGCGCCTTCAACCTGCTGCTCGGCTATACCGGCCTCTTGTCCTTCGGTCATGCCACCTTCTTCGGTGGTGCGGCCTACTTCACTGCCTATACGGTGAAATCATGGGGCCTGCCGCCGGAACTCGGCATCCTGATCGGCGTGGCTGGGGCCGCCTTTTTAGGCCTGGTCATGGGCTTCTTCGCCATCCGCCGCCAGGGCATCTATTTTGCGATGATCACGCTCGCGCTATCGCAGATGTTCTTTTTTTTCTGCCTGCAGGCGGAGTTCACCGAGGGCGAGGACGGCATCCAGTCGGTGCCGCGTGGCCACCTCTTCGGCTTCATCGATCTGAACGACTCGACCAACATGTATTATTTCGTGTTGGCCGTTTTCCTCGTTGGTATCTCGATCATCTGGCGATTCATCAATTCGCCCTTCGGCATGATCCTGAAATCGATCCGCGAGAACGAGCAGCGGGCGATCTCGCTCGGTTATTCTGTCGCGCGCTACAAGCTCGGCGCTTTCGTCATGTCGGCAGCACTTGCCGGGCTCGCCGGCGCGGTCAAATCGATCGTCTTCCAGTTCGCAACCTTGACCGATGTCGCCTGGCAGATGTCGGGCGAGGTGATCCTGATGACGCTGCTCGGCGGCATCGGCACGCTGATCGGCCCGCTTTTCGGCGCCGGGCTGGTGGTGGCGCTGGAAAACTACCTCGCCACCTCGGAATTCCCGGTGACGATCATCACCGGCATCGTGTTCATGGTCTGCGTGCTGATCTTCCGCCGCGGCATCATCGGCGAATTCTACGCCTCCCGGCTGGGGCGGAAGCTGGGCTTCGTCTATCGCCGCTGAACGAGCGGCATTGAGTTTCGTGCGGGGCAGATGGATCATTACGACTATATTATCATCGGGGCGGGCAGCGCCGGCTGCGTGCTTGCCAATCGGCTGTCGGCCGATGGCCGGAGCCGGGTGCTGCTGCTCGAAGCCGGCGGCAGCGACAATTATCACTGGATCCATATTCCGGTCGGTTATCTCTATTGCATCAACAATCCGCGCACCGACTGGTGCTTCACCACGGCGCCGGAAACCGGATTGAACGGCCGGGCGCTAAGCTATCCGCGCGGCAAGGTGCTCGGCGGCTGTTCGTCGATCAACGGCATGATCTATATGCGCGGCCAGGCGCGCGACTACGATCTTTGGCGGCAGATGGGCTGCAGCGGCTGGGGCTGGGATGATGTTCTGCCCTTCTTCCGCAAGTCCGAGGATTTTTATCGCGGCGAAGACGAGATGCATGGCGCCGGCGGCGAATGGCGCATCGAGAAGGCGCGCGTGCGCTGGGCCGTGCTCGATGCTTTCCAGCAAGCGGCGAAGGAAGCGGGAATTCCGGAGACGGCGGATTTCAACCGCGGCAACAATGAAGGCTCCGGCTATTTCGACGTCAACCAGCGTTCCGGCATTCGCTGGAACACCTCGAAAGCCTTCCTGCGTCCGGCGCGGAAACGCTCCAACCTGACGGTGCTCACCAAGGCGCAGGTGCGGCGGCTGCTGGTGGAGGAGGGGGCCGTGGCCGGCGTCGAATTCCAGCATCAGGGCGTGGCGAAACGCGCCTATGCGGGCAGAGAAACTATCCTTTCCGCCGGTTCGATCGGCTCGCCGCATATTCTGGAGTTGTCCGGCATCGGCAGGGGCGATGTGCTGCAGCGGGCGGGCGTCGATGTCGTCACCGAGGTCAAGGGTGTCGGCGAAAACCTGCAGGACCATCTGCAACTGCGGCTGGCCTATAAGGTGACGGGCGTTCCGACGCTGAACGAGAAGGCGACGAGGCTGATCGGCAAGGCGGCGATCGGGCTCGAATATCTCGTCCGCCGCTCCGGCCCGATGGCAATGGCGCCGAGCCAGCTCGGCATCTTCACCCGCTCGGGTCCGGACCGGGAAACGCCCGACCTGCAATATCACGTGCAGCCGGTCTCCCTCGAAAAATTCGGCGACCCCGTGCATCCTTTCCCGGCGATCACCGCGAGCGTCTGCAATTTAAGGCCGGAGAGCCGTGGTTCGGTTCACCTGTCGAGCCCGGATTTCGCCGCCCAGCCGACGATCAGCCCAAAGTACCTCTCGACGCAGCGCGATCGTGACATAGCTGTCCGCTCGATACGGTTGACGCGCAAGATCGTCGTGCAGCCTTCCTTTGCCCGTTTCAAGCCGGAGGAATTCAAACCGGGCCCGAGCTATCAGACCGAGGCCGATCTGGAGCGGGCGGCGGGCGATATCGGCACGACGATCTTCCATCCCGTGGGCACTTGCCGGATGGGCGCCGACAGGGAGAGTGTCGTCGATCCCCGGCTGAGGTTCCGAGCGCTCGGCAAGCTCAGGATTGCCGACGCTTCGGTGATGCCGTCGATCACCTCGGGCAACACCAATTCGCCGACGATCATGATCGCCGAAAAGGCAGCGGCGATGATCCTCGAAGACAACCGATAGGAGAAGACCATGGCAAGGATCGCATTCATCGGGCTTGGCAATATGGGCGGGCCGATGGCGGCCAATCTCGTCAAGAGGGGTCACGAGGTGCTCGGGTTCGATCTTGCGGCCTCGGTGCTGAAGGCGGCGGAGGCGAGCGGCGTCAAGCCGGCAAGCCATGCCAGCCAGGCGGTCAAGGACGCGGAGATCGTCATAACAATGCTGCCGCAGGGCAGGCACGTGCTGACGGCCTGGGCCGATATCCTGCAGTCGACGGCGCAGGGCACGCTGGTTATCGATTGCTCGACCATCGATGTCGAGAGCAGCCGCAAGGCGCATGAGATGGCCAAGACCGCAGGCTGCCTGTCGCTCGACGCACCGGTTTCCGGCGGCACCGGCGGGGCGAGCGCCGGCACGCTGACCTTCATGGCCGGTGGCTCGGACGACGCCTTCCTCAAGGGCAAGCCGATTCTCGAGGCCATGGGCAAGAAGATCGTCCATTGCGGCGAAGCGGGCGCCGGCCAGGCGGCAAAGATCTGCAACAACATGATCCTCGGCATCTCGATGGTCGGCGTCTGCGAGGCCTTCGTGCTCGCCGAGAAGCTCGGCCTCTCGCATCAGGCGCTGTTCGACGTTGCCTCGACCTCATCAGGCCAATGCTGGTCGATCAATACCTATTGCCCGGTGCCCGGACCGGTGCCGACCTCGCCTGCCAACAATGGTTACAAGCCAGGTTTTGCCGCAGCCTTGATGCTGAAAGATCTCAAGCTTTCGCAAGAGGCAGCTCTGGCGAGCGGCGCGTCCACGCCGCTCGGCGCGGAAGCGGCGCAGCTTTATGCGCTGTTCGAAAAGCAGGGCAATGGCGGCAGGGATTTCTCCGCGATCATCGAGATGTTTCGGGAAAAGACGTAGGCAATATCTACAGGAGATAGCTGACCGGCTCGTTTCGCACCGGATGGGGAAAGACGCCCATGCCGACGCCGAAAATCGATTGCAGCTTGTCGGCCTGCATGATCTCGGCTGGCGTGCCTTCGGCGGTGATCCGGCCGCGGTTGAGCGCGACGATCGCATCGCAGTAGCGCGCGGCAAGATTGATGTCGTGCAGCACGATCACGACGGTCAGCCCGCGCTCGTGGCTGAGTTCCTTCACCAGCGACAGGACGCTTGTCTGATGGGCGAGGTCGAGCGCCGATGTCGGTTCGTCGAGCAGCAGGCAGCGGGCGTCCTGAGCGAGCATCATGGCGATCCAGGCACGCTGGCGCTCGCCGCCGGACATGTTGGCGACGAGACGATCGGCAAAATCCTCGAGTTCGGTGCGGACGATCGCCTCCTCGACCTTGTTGCGATCGGCGGCGGTGAAGCGACCGAGCGTGCCGTGCCAGGGGAAACGTCCGAGCGCCACAAGCTCCCGCACGGTCATTCCATCGGTCGCCGGCGTAAATTGCGGCATATAGGCGACGTGCCGGGCAAATTCCCGGGCACCCCAATCACCCGCCGGCTTGCCGCCGAAGGCGATGGCGCCGGACTCCGGCGCGGCCTGACGGGCAATGATCTTCAAAAGCGTGCTCTTGCCGGAGCCGTTCGGACCCACCAGACCGTAGATGCGGCCCTGCTCGAGCGTCAGATCGATGCCATGCAGGACGGGTTTTTGTCCGATGGCATACTCGATGGCCGACAGGGCAAGGAAAGGTGAAGGCATGATCTGCTCCGGGTTCGGTGTCGCACGGGGAGGGCGAGCCCTCCCTTCCCTGCGAAACTAAACCGGAATTGTCAACTTACGCTTTCTGCTCGGCTTCAAATCAACCCTTCGACACCGAGAAACGAAGTTGGCTGTCGCCGAGGAGGATATCGATCTCGCCTGGCTCCGCCAGTTCGATCGCGCCGCTCAACGTGCCCGTGGTGATCAGCGCGCCTGCCTTCAGCGATGTCTCCGGGCGCAGGCCGTCATTGGCGTAATCGACGAGCCAGGTGAGAACGTCGCCCTTCGGATGCTGGGCCGGCCCATCATAGATTGTTCGGCCGGCATGGGTGACCTTGAGCGGCGTGCCCCCGGCTGTATCGACCACGCTTTTGTCGAGCCTTGGACCAAGCACATAGCCGCTATTGCCGAGCCGGTCTGATGTAAACAGCAGGAAGGAGACGCTGCCGCTTTCCCTGACCGCACTGACCAGCATCTCGGCGCCGAGATAGGCAGCGGAGATCGCCTCGACCACGTCGGCGCGGCTATAGCGAGTGCCTTTGCGGACCGGCAGATCCTTGCCGAGGCGCACAGCGATCTCGGTCTCGAATTTCATGCCCGGATACCAGGGGATGCTCGCGCCCGAGGCGGCCTCGGCATAGGGATGCAGCGGGCCGGTGACCGCCTGCCCCTGCGGCGAGACCGTCACCTTCCAGGCATTGCTGGAAATGCCGTCGGCCGCAGTCAGAAAATTCTGCGCCTCCATCGCCTGATGCAGATCGGCCGGTAGCGGGAAAGTGCCGGTTTCCTCCTGTCTTCCGGCCTGGCGCAGGCTGTGAAGCCGAGCTGCGAGCGCGCGTGGATCGAATGCCTCTGTCATGCTGTCTCCTCGAGCTGATTTTCGAGGTGGCACACTAACGGCAGGGCAGCAATGAACAAGTGGCCTCGGGCCGAAGTTCGAAAAGCTCTTATTCCATCGCCGCGTACCAGCGATCGCGATAGGCGGCGAGCCCCGCGATTTCGGCCGGCGGAACATGCGTTTCGGCGCCTGATACCGGCCGGATGCCGGTGAGAAGGGCAGCACCCTGGCTTGTGCCGGTCGTGCCAGGAAGGGCGAGGACCTCGCGGCCGGCAACGGCGGCAAGCAGCTTCAGATAGGTTTCGTTCAGGGCAAAAGGCCCCTCGACGACGACGGGGCCTTTGGCGCCGATCAGTCCGAGGCAGGCGTCGGTCATCAAAGCGAGATAGAGGCAGGCGGCGGCATGGCGTTCCGCGCGGCTTGCCTCTTCAGCGCCGATCCAGCGGCTGGCCTTTCCGGGAAAAGGACCGGAACCGGGAGCGATATTGGGCAGCAGCATCATACCTTTGCCGATGACCGGCCGGATCGCCGCCTGCGCGGCTTTTTCATCGACAGGCCCGATCTCGGCCGAAAGGATCTCGAATTCCCGTCCGCCCATGAAACGCGAGGAGGGGACGGCCCGGCCATAGGCATCGACATTGGCGAGCGTATCGCGCTCGGCATCGAGATGATCGAGATCGCCGCCGACGCCGAAATTGATCACCCAGGTGCCGGTGGAGACGACGGCGAAGGGGGCCTCGCGATGGACGAGATGCGGCAGCAGCGAGGCATTGGAATCGTGAATGCCGCAATAGACCGGGACGGGCGCGGCAAGGCCGAGCTCCGCGGTGATATCAGGCAGAACAGGCCCGAGCGCATCGAAGGCGGAGCGGATCGGCGCCATCAGCGCCCGGATGCCGAGTCTGTCAACCAGCGAGGAATAGCCGCCCGCCCGGGGGTTCCAGAGGTCGGTATGGCAGCCGAGCGAGGTCAACTCGTTGGCGGCAACACCCGTGAGCCGCGCTGTCCAATATTGCGGATAGGTGAGGATGGTGGCCACCTCGGCGAATGCCGCGGGAAAGGCGCTCTTTTGGTAATGCAGCTGCGCGCCGACATTGAGGCCCATCGCCAGGCGCGGCGAAAAGGTTTCGTCGAAGGAGGGACGCAAGGCCGTATAGGCATCGCGGATTTCTTGCGGGTATTCGTGTTCGTAGTCGATCACAGGCATGGCGAGCGTGCCGTCCCGATCGAGCAGTGCGGCTGCGGCGCCGTGGGTGGTGATCGAAATGGCGTCGAAACCAGGCGCCTGCGCAAGCCGTTTCAGCGCGTCGAGCGCGAAGGACCAGAGAGCCTCTATGTCGTAATGCGGGTAGGGGCCGGTCTTGATCGTAACGTTCGGCCGTTTCAGGA
The DNA here is from genome assembly GCF_000092045.1 of Rhizobium etli CFN 42. Classification (NCBI taxonomy): domain Bacteria; kingdom Pseudomonadati; phylum Pseudomonadota; class Alphaproteobacteria; order Hyphomicrobiales; family Rhizobiaceae; genus Rhizobium; species Rhizobium etli. The sequence continues at coordinate 320,017 of NC_007765.1, forward strand.
CGGCGATCTCGGCGCCTGTCCCAGCGTCGAGCACGACCGCCTTGGCATTGGTCTTGCCGATGTCGAGAACGGCGATGCGGCGATAGGGAGCGGTCATGGCATATGAAAAAGAGTGACGAGGTCGCTCTGGACGGGCGAATTGTCCGGGTTCGTCGCCATGATATCGGCCATGTGCGCCCACCATTTCTTCATGACCGGATGTTCCGGCAGGCTCGCCATCGTGTGGTCCTTCGGGCGCGTCAGCACGCCGAACAGCGTGTTAGTTTCGCGGTCGAGATGGATGGAATAGTCGCTGGCGCCCGACTTGTGCAGGAGATCGACCAGTTCCGGCCAGATCTCGTCGTGCCGCTTGCGGTATTCGGCTTCCATGCCGGGATTGAGCTGCATCTTGAAGGCGTGTTTTTCTGATGTCATCGGGAGCTCATGATCTTGATGCGGCGGGCGATGATCGGGATGGCGATGGTGATGATGAGCAGCAGGCCGATAAAGATCGACATGACGATGCCGGGCACGTTCAACAGGCCGAGGCCGAAGGTGACGAGGCCCATGACGAAGGCGGCGATGACGACGCCGCCGATCGTGCCGGAGCCGCCGAGGATCGAGATGCCGCCGAGCACCACCATGGTGACGACCTCGAGTTCCCAGCCTTGGGCGATTGACGGGCGGGTCGAGCCGAGGCGCGAGGTCAGGCAGACGGCGGCGATGCCGCTCATGATGCCGGTCAGCAGGAAGAGAATGAATTTGACCCGCTCGACCGGAATGCCGGAGAAACGGGCTGCGAAGTCGTTATTGCCGATCGCATAGACCTGGCGGCCGAAATTCGTCGCATGCAGCAGCACGGCGAAGGCGATCGCCAGCACGATGAACAGCACGAATTCGAAGGAGAACACCCAGGCAACGTAACCTTGGCCGAAATAGGCGAAGTCGGCGGGATATTTGCCATAGGCCTGGTCGCCTAGCACGATATAGGAAATGCCGCGGAAAAGGCTCATCGTGCCGATGGTGACGACGATCGATGGCAGCTTCAGCACCGAGACCAGCACGCCGTTGAAGATGCCGCAGGCAAGGCCGGTGCCGAGGCCGATCAGCACCAGGCCCGGAGTGCCGATGCCAATCTGCGCCGCCGCCCCCATTGCCGTCGAGGCGAGTGCGATGATGGCGGCGACCGAGAGGTCGATCTCGCCTGATATGACGAGCAGCGCCATGGCAAAGGCGATCATCGCCTTTTCTGTGAAGTTGAAGGTGGCGTCCGAGAGGTTCCAGGCATCGAGGAAATAGGGCGAGGCCAGGGAATTGAAGATGAAGATCAGGACGGCGACCGCAAAGAGCAGCACCTCCCAACTGGCGATAATGCGGCGCAGCGGCGTGCCGAGGCGGTCGGGGATGACGCGCTTTTCGTGGGTGGATACGGTGCTCATGCTGCGGCCTCCGTTCTGATTTCGGCTGCGGCGCGGTCGCGCAGGATGATGCGGCCCCGGTTGCGCTCACGCCGGGCGTTGAAGGCAACGGCGAGAATGATGACGGTTCCGGAGATTGCCATCTGCGTGAAGGGTGAGATGCCGATCACCGGCAGCGCATTCTTGATGACGCCGAGGAAGAGCGCGCCGAGCACGGTGCCAGCGACCGAGCCGACGCCGCCGGCAATCGAAATGCCGCCGATGACGCAGGCCGCGACGCTGTCGAGCTCGAAGCCGTTGGCGATATCGACATAGGCGACGGCATAACGCGACACCCAGAGATAGCTGGAAAGGCCGGCGAGCGCGCCCGACAGCACGAAGGCAAGGAACTTCGTCCGGCCGGTATCGATGCCGGCATAGACGGCGGCGGTCGGATTGCCGCCGGTTGCATAGGCCGAGCGACCAAACTGGCTATAGCGCAGCAGCGTGTACATCAGCGCGACGATGATGATAGCAACCCAACTCAGTACCGGCAGGCCGAGGATCGGCGTGCGGGGGACAGAGAGGAAGTTCGGCGTCATCTGGTGCGCGTTGACCCAAGCGCCGCCCGAAAGCACGAAAGCCATGCCGCGATAGATGGTAAGGGTGCCGAGGGTGACGACGATCGGCGGGATTTCGAGACGCCAGACGAGAAAGCCATTGATGGTGCCGAGGGCCGCACCGATCGCGACCGCGGCAAGGATCAGCACCATCAGAGGTAGGCCCGGAAAGGCGGCATTCATCATCGCGATTGCCATGCCGGTAAAGGCGAGGTTGGCAGCAACCGACAGATCGATTGATTTCGTCAGAATAACAGTCATCTGGGCAAGCGCCAGAATGATAAGGATCGCGGTGTCGTTGAAGATGCCGGCGAGATTATCCGGCGTGGCGAAATCGGCGGCTCGCGTCGAGAAGACGGCAATCATCACCACGATGATGGCAAAGAGCAGGGTTTCGCGTTTTTTCATCAGTCTGACCATGCCCATCACCTCATGCATTTCCGGTCGCCGCACGCACCAGCGCTTCCGGCGAAAGCTGATCGCGCTCGAAGAGCCCGACCGACAGGCCTTCCTTCATCACCAGCACCCGATCCGACATGCCGATGATCTCGGGCAGTTCGGAAGAGATCATGATGATCGAAAGGCCCTCAGCGGCAAGTTCGCTGATGAAGCCGTGCACGGCGGCCTTCGAGCCGATGTCGATGCCCTTCGTCGGCTCGTCGAGAATGATGACCTTGGGCATGGTGGCGAGCCACTTGCCGATGACGACCTTCTGCTGGTTGCCGCCCGACAGGGTGCCGACCGGCACGGAGAGGGCTGCGGCGCGCAAATCCAGCCGTTCGGCATATTTGCGGGCGAGCGCGAATTCTTCCGCCGCCTTGAGAAAGCCCTTTCGCGACGTTCGCGCCAACGACGGCAGCGTCATGTTCTGATAGATCGGCATCGGCAGCGCCAGGCCGTGGCGGCCGCGCTCCTCCGGCACGTAGACGATGCCGGCCTTGATGGCGTCATGCGGCGAATTGATCGAAATTTCCCGGCCTTCAAGCGTCAGCCTGCCCGACAGCGGCTTGGTGACGCCGAAGAGCGATTGGGCAAGTTCCGATCGGCCGGCGCCGATCAGGCCGTAGATACCGAGAATTTCGCCCCGGCGCAGGGTCAGGGAAACATCACGAAATTCGGTGCGGTGGCAGTATTTTTCGACCTCGAGCACAGGGCCACCGATGGCGACATCGATCTTCGGAAAGACGTTCTCGACGTCGCGGCCGACCATCATACGGACGATCTCGTCCTGCGGTGTTTCCTTGAGGCGTCCCTGGCCGACCGCACGGCCGTCGCGGAAGACGACGAAATCGTCGGCGATTTCGTAAAGCTCGTCGAACTTGTGACTGATGAACAGGATCGCCTTGCCCTGGTCCTTCAGGCCCCGGACAATGCGGAAGAGATCGTCGATCTCCTTGCGGGAAAGGGCGGCGGTCGGCTCGTCCATGATGACGATGCGGGCCTCGATCGACAAAGCGCGTGCGATCGCCACCAGATGGCGTTGCGCGATCGAGAGGTCCTTCAGCCGGATGGTTGGGTCGATATTGCTTTCGAGCGCGGTCAGCAGCGTCTTCGAGCGGCTGTTCATCGTCTGCCAGTCGATGGTGCGCAGGCGGGTGCGCGGCGCATGGCCGAGGAAGATGTTTTCGGCCACCGTCAATTCGTCAAAAAGCACGGTTTCCTGATGAATGGCGGTGACGCCGGCGTCGATGGCGGCCTGGGCGCTGGCAAAACTCGTCGGCTGGCCGTCGACTAGGATCTCGCCTTCGTTCGGCCTGTAGATGCCGGTCAGGATCTTGACGAGCGTCGATTTGCCGGCGCCGTTTTCGCCGATCAGCGCCGTCACCGTGCCGGGATGAAGCGCGATGCTGACATTGTCGAGCGCCTTCACACCAGGAAAGATCTGGGAGATGCCGCGCATTTCCAGAATGGCGGGCGCGTCGCCGGTTTTGCTGTCCGTGACGGGTTGTTGAAAGGCGGCGTTCATCAGATTTCTACCAGTGTCGAATGGGAAATCCCGGCGACCGTCGGCCGCCGGGCTTTTAAACGTCGTTCCGGATCAGAAGACCTTGGAGAACTGGTCGATGTTCGAAGCATTGTAGACGAAGGGATCGGCCATGGCGGCTTCGCCGTTGTCGCCGACCTTGATCTTGCCCATGCGGCCGGCATTGATCTCGCTGCCCGGCTTGCCATCCGTCTCGCCCTTGACGAGGCGGTAGGCGATCTGGGTGGCGGAGTAGCCGAGGTCGATCGGGTTCCAGATGGCGAATTCCTTCGTCGCGCCCGACTTGATCGCGCCGGCCATCTCGGAGGGCAGGCCGAGGCCGGTGACGTAGACCTTGCCGACAAGGCCCTTGTCTTCGACGACTTTGGAGGCGGCAAGAACGCCGACGGTAGTCGGAGCGACGATGACCTTGACGTTCGGGTTCGACTTCAAGAGGCCTTCGGCTTCACGATAGGACTTGTCCGAAAGGTCGTCGCCGTAAACCGTGGTGACGAGGTTGAGGCCCGGGAAATCCTTGAGCTGCTTCTTCATCTGGTCGATCCAGATATTTTGGTTGGTCGAGGTGGTCGTTGCTGACAGGATGGCGAAGTCGCCCTTGCCGCCTTCGAGATGGTCCTTGGCGAGCGTCAGGCACATCTTGCCGATCAGCTCGTTGGACGACGGGTTGAGCTGCAGGATACGGCCCTCGGGGGCAACGCCGGAATCCCAGGAGATGACCTTGATGCCGCGCTGGGTCGCCTTCTTCAGCGCCGGAACCAGCGCGTCGGGATCGTTGGCCGAAACGGCGATGGCATCAACGCCCTGGGCGATCAGCGAGTTGATGACTTCGATCTGGCCTTCTGCCGTCGTCGACGTCGGACCGGTGTAGATGACCTCTACGCCGCCGAGCTCCTTGGCGGCTTCCTGGGCGCCTTTATTGGCGGCGTCGAAGAAGCCGTTGCCGAGCGACTTGACGACGAGGCCGATCTTGATGTCCTTGGCGCTTGCGGTGCCGGCCATCATGGCGACGGCGAGCGCTACGCCGAGCGCAAGTGTCTTTGCGAGTTTCATGTCACTTTCCTCCCATTGAGATTAGACTTCCACACCTCGGCGGCGCCTCATGCGACCGACGAGGAATCCTCCTTCGCGAGCTGGGCCACGGGGCTTGCGACAACGAGCCGGATGCCGGCATTCTCGACCATGCGAGCCGCCTCTTCCGAGATGCCGTCATCGGTGATGACCACAGAGACGCGGTCGAGCGCGCAGAGAATGAGGCTCGACCGGCGATTGAATTTGCTTGAATCGACCATGACGACGAGCTCGTCGGCCTGGTGCATCAGCTTCTGCTCGCTCTGGATGACGAGGGCATCCGCCTCCATGATGCCGAGCGGGCCGACGCCCTGCGCGCCGATGAACATGCGCCGCGCATAAAAATTGCGGATCGCGTCATTGTCGAAAGGTGACAGGATGAGGCTCTGCTCGCGATAGATCGCGCCGCCCGGCACCGTCACGGTGTTTTTGGAATGCTTCACCAGATGCTCGGCGATCGCAAAGGAATTGGTCATGACCTGCATGCGGTGGCCGGCCATGTAGTGCACCATCTGGAAGGTCGTCGTACCGCCATTGATGATGATGGCGTCTCCCGCTTCGCAGAGATCGACGGCTGCGCGTGCAATTGCGCGCTTTTTATCGATGTTGACTGATTCCGAAACTCGGAAGGGGCGGCCGGCGAGGCTGCCGAGCTGCGGCGGATGCACCGCTTCCGCACCGCCGCGGACGCGGCGGATCTTGCCCTGCACATGAAGAGCCGCAATATCGCGTCGGATTGTTGCTTCAGAAGCTTCCGTCAGCTCGGAAATATCCTGGATCGTAACGACGGACTTTTCCTGAACGGCGCTTAAGATGATGCGATGACGTTCGCGTTCGTGCATTGGGCTCCTCCTCTCGTCATATTTATTTCGTATCCGTTAAAGGCTGTCAATCATAAACGATCATAAAATTTCATATTGCGATGCAGCATAATCGAATTTGATCGTTTTCGATTGACAAGCGTACTTTCGATGCGCGATACCGTGAGCGAAAGGGCACGCTGATCGCGGCCCCCGACAAGCCTGATATGGGAGGATGACATGGCGGCGAACGTCCGGCTTCTGGAAAACCGGTGGGATGATGGTTACGCGGCAGGCCTCGATGAGCCCGGCAAGCTGCTCTATCGCTCCAACCTGCTCGGCGCCGACAAGCGCATCACCAATTACGGCGGCGGCAACACCTCGGCAAAGGTGATGGAAACCGATCCGCTCGATGGCAGTAAGGTCAAGGTGCTCTGGGTCAAGGGCTCGGGCGGCGACGTCGGCACGATCAAGCTCGACGGCTTTGCCACCCTCTACCAGGACAAGCTAGAATCGCTGAAATCGATTTATAAGGGTGTCGAGGACGAGGACCGCATGGTCGGCTTCCTGCCGCACTGCACCTTCAATCTGAACGCCCGCGCCGCCTCGATCGACACGCCGTTGCACGGTTTCGTGCCTTTCACCCATGTCGACCACATGCATCCCGACGCGATCATCGCGATCGCTGCTTCGAAGAATTCCCGGGAATTGACCAAGCAGATCTTCGGCGACGAGATCGGGTGGCTGCCCTGGCGTCGCCCGGGCTTTCAGCTCGGCCTCGATCTCGAAGCCTTCGTCAAGGCGAACCCGAATGCCAAGGGCGTCGTGCTCGAAAGCCATGGCCTGTTCACCTGGGCGAATGAGGCCAAGGCCTGTTACGAGCTGACGCTCGATATCATCAACAAGGCGATCGAATGGTTTGCCGGCCAGACCGAGGGCAAGACGATCTTCGGCGGTGCCGCCGTGCAAAGCCTGCCCGTTGCCGAACGCCGCGCCATCGCCGCCCGGCTGATGCCTGAGATCCGCGGCCGCATCGGCAAGCAGGAACGCAAGCTCGGCCATTTCGATGATCAGGATGCGGTTCTGGAATTCGTCAATTCGAAGAACCTGCGCCCGCTCGGGGCGCTCGGCACCAGCTGCCCCGACCATTTCCTGCGCACCAAGATCCGGCCGCTGATCGTCGAATTCGATCCCGCCAGGCCGGATGTCGATGCAATCGTCGCCGGTCTCGACAAGGCGCTGGAAGATTACCGCGCCGATTACGCCCGCTATTACAACGACTGCAAGCATGACAATTCGCCCGCCATGCGCGACGCCAATCCCGTCATCTTCCTCGTTCCTGGCGTCGGCATGTTGTCCTTCGCCCGCGACAAGGCGACGGCCCGAATTGCCAGCGAATTCTACGTCAACGCCATCAACGTCATGCGCGGCGCCTCCACGGTCTCGGAGTATCAGGGCCTGCCGGAGCAGGAGGCCTTCGACATCGAATACTGGCTGCTCGAAGAGGCCAAGCTGCAGCGTATGCCGAAGCCGAAGAGCCTTGCCGGGCGGGTGGCTTTCGTCACCGGCGGCGCCGGCGGAATCGGCCGCGCGACGGCCGCGCGCCTCGTCGGCGAGGGCGCATGCGTCGTGCTTGCCGACATCGACCAGGCGGCGCTCGAATCGACTGAGGCCGATTTCGTCAAGAAATATGGCGCCGATTCCGTGCGCAGCCTCCGGCTCGATGTCACCAAGGAAGATGCGGTGATCGCCTCCTTCGCGGAAGCCTCAGTCGAATTCGGCGGCGTCGACATCCTTGTCTCGAATGCCGGCATTGCCTCGTCCGCGCCGATCGAAGCGACCGAGCTTGCGACCTGGAACCGCAATATCGATATTCTGGCGACCGGCTATTTCCTGGTTTCGCGCGAGGCTTTCCGGCTGTTCCGCCGTCAGGCGCTCGGCGGCAACATCGTCTTCGTCGCCTCCAAGAACGGCCTCGCCGCTTCGCCGAATGCCTCTGCCTATTGCACGGCAAAGGCCGCCGAAATCCATCTTGCCCGCTGCCTGGCGCTGGAAGGCGCGGATGCCGGCATCCGCGTCAACACCGTCAACCCGGATGCGGTGCTGCGCGGTTCGAAGATCTGGAGCGGCGAATGGCGCGAGCAGCGCGCCGCCTCCTCGAAGATCGAGGTGGACGAACTCGAGGAACATTACCGCAAGCGTTCGATGCTGAAGCTCAACGTGTTTCCGGAAGATATCGCCGAGGCGATCTATTTCTTGGCTTCGGATCTTTCGGCAAAATCGACCGGCAACATCATCAACGTCGATGCCGGCAACGTGCAGAGCTTTACGCGGTAATTTTTGATTGGCGGCGGATGTGTCTGCCCCTCACCCTAACCCTCTCCCCCCCGTCATGACGGGAGAGGGACTTGCCCAGCGAAATGTTGGAGTGGGAGGAAGACGGTGCGGCACATCCACCTTCTCCCCGTCTGAACGGGGAGAAGGTGCCGGCAGGCGGATGAGGGGCGGCCCCACGGCGGTCCCAATTTAGAAATTGCATCAGTGGGAGGAAAGAATGGCCGAGTTCAGGATCGCGCAGGATCTCATCGCGACAGAAAACGACAAGCGGGCTGCGGCCTTGAAAGCCGAATATGAGGCATTGGGCGCGACGCTTGCGCGCCGTGGCGTCGACATCGAAGCGATCACCCGCAAGGTTTCCGAATTCTTCGTCGCTGTTCCCTCCTGGGGCGTGGGCACCGGCGGCACGCGTTTTGCCCGTTTCCCCGGCACGGGCGAGCCGCGCGGCATCTTCGACAAGCTCGACGACTGCGCCGTCATCAACCAGCTGACGCAGGCGACGCCGAATGTCTCGCTGCATATTCCCTGGGACAAGGCGGATGCCAAGGAATTGAAGGCCAAGGGCGATGCGCTCGGCCTCGGTTTCGATGCGATGAATTCGAACACCTTTTCCGATGCCCCGGGGCAGGCTCATTCCTACAAATACGGCTCTCTCAGCCACACCGACGCGGCAACACGCGCGCAGGCGGTCGAGCACAATCTCGAATGCATCGAGATCGGCAAGGCAATCGGCTCCAAGGCTTTGACAGTCTGGATCGGCGACGGTTCGAACTTCCCCGGCCAGAGCAATTTCACCAGGGCCTTCGAGCGTTACCTCGCCTCGATGGCTGACATTTACAAGGCGCTGCCCGACGATTGGAAGCTCTTCACCGAGCACAAGATGTACGAGCCTGCCTTCTATTCGACAATCGTGCAGGATTGGGGCACCAACTACTTGATTGCCCAGACGCTCGGCCCCAAGGCCCATTGCCTCGTCGATCTCGGCCATCATGCGCCGAACACCAATATCGAGATGATCGTCGCTCGCCTGATCCAGTTCGGCAAGCTCGGCGGTTTCCATTTCAACGATTCGAAATATGGCGATGACGATCTCGATGCCGGCGTGATCGATCCCTACCGGCTGTTCCTCGTCTTCAATGAGCTAGTCGATGCCGAGCAGCGCGGCGTCAACGACTTCAACCCCGCCCACATGATCGACCAGTCGCACAATGTCACCGATCCGATCGAGAGCCTGATCAACAGCGCCAACGAAATCCGCCGCGCCTATGCGCAGGCGCTGATCGTCGACCGCAAGGCGCTCGAGGGCTATCAGCAGGACAATGACGCGCTGATGGCGTCGGAAACGCTGAAGCGGGCCTATCGCGCTGATGTCGAGCCGATCCTCGCCGAAGCCCGGCGCAGGGCCGGCGGCGCGATCGATCCGGTCGCCGCCTACCGCGCCAGCGGCTACCGCAAAAAGGTGGCCGCCGAGCGTCCGGCGTCCGTTGCCGGCGGCGGCGGCATCATCTGAGCTGCCGGGCTGAATAAAGTGTGGTCGCCGGCAGCGCGGGGTGAAACGCTGCCGGCAATCGCCGCTCATGGTTTCCAGGCGCCGGCGATCTGACGGGTTGCGATGTTCAACCGGTTCCAGACATTGATATTGGCGATAGCGATGACGAGAGCCGCAAGGCTCCGGCCGTCATAGTGCCGAGTTGCCTCGTCCCAGATCTGGTCAGGCACGGGGTCGGCGCGGTCGCTGGTGCGGGTCACCGCCTCGGTCAAGGCGAGGGCGGCGCGTTCAGCCTCGCTATAATAGGGGGCGTCGCGCCAGCCAGCGACGGCAAAGAGCCGCTCATCCGTTTCGCCGTGTTTGCGGGCAACGCGCCAATGACCATCAATGCAAACGCTGCAGCCGTTGATCTGGCTGGCGCGCAGATTGACGAGTTCGAGCAGCTTTGGCGAAAGGCCTGTTTCGGTCGGCACCTTGCTGAGTGCATTGAGCGCCTGCATGGCTTCTGGAAGCACGAGGGCGGGATTTCCCATTCTCTCCTGCATGATATGTCTCCTTGATACGTTTAGGGTGCGACGATCCGCCGGTGCTGTCACACCGGCCCGGTTTCATTCGTCATTGATTTGACGGAACGCAGCGGAGGAATGTGACAGATGAACGAGAATAACTGGCTGGCCGATCAATTCGAGGCGAATCGGGCGCATCTGAAGGCGGCCGCCTATCGCATGCTCGGCTCGCGCAGCGAGGCTGAAGACGCCGTTCAGGAGGCCTGGCTGCGGCTCACCCGCGTGGATAGGACCGACGTCGGCAATCTCGGCGGCTGGCTGACGACGGTGGTGGCGCGCATCTGCCTCGATATGCTGCGTGCCCGCAAGACCCGACGCGAGGAGCCCCTGGAGACATCAGTCCATGCAGCGATCGCCGATCCGGCCAAGGATCCGGAACGCGACGCCGCCTTCGCCGATTCGGTGGGCGTGGCGTTGCTCGTCGTGTTGCAGACGCTGGCGCCGGCCGAACGGGTTGCCTTCGTGCTGCACGACATGTTCGATCTTCCCTTCGACGAAATCGCGCCGATTATCGGCCGGTCATCCGCCGCCGCCCGTCAGCTCGCGAGCCGTGCCCGCCGCCGGGTGCAGGGCGGGGACGAGACGCCGGATGTCGATCTCGGCCGCAAGCGAACGATTGCGGAGGACTTTCTGAGGGCTTCGCGCAACGGCGATCTGCAGGCGCTGATTGCCGTGCTCGCCCCCGATGTCGTGTTTCGGCTGGATGCGACGGCGGCGCGTTTCGGCGCCTTCGGCGAAAGGCGCGGCGCATCCGAAGTGGCGAAATTGTTCAAGGGCCGGGCGCAGGCGGCAGAAATCGCCATCGTCGATGGCGAGCTTGGCTTCGTCGTGCGCATCGCGGGTCAGACCCGCGTCGTGGTGGCGTTTACTTTCGCCGACGACAGGATTGCAGCAATCGAAGCCATCGCCGATCCCGACCATCTCGAACAGCTTGAATACTCAATCCTGCGGGATTGAAATCGCTGCCAAAATTTCTCGCTGCTTGACGGCGAGCGCGGTTCAGAGCCAGCGCGCTGCCGCCGTTGCCGTGCGGCTAGCAGTGCTTCATTTCCCTTGACAGCAGTCTCGTCGGCTTTATTCTATTATAAGGATTTATATCGCATAACTATGGAATTTACGAGAATATGATCATGTCGGCCGGCCGGACGAATAAGCCGCTTCTCCTCACCAATGTCAGGCCGATGGCCTTCGGTGCGGGCGCATCCGAGGGGGCGATCGACATTCTCGTCAATGCCGACGGCCGCATCGCCCGGATCGGTCCGTCGCTTCCGGCCTCTGAAGATGTGGCACGCATCGACGGCAAGGGTGCCTTCATTTCGCCGGGCTGGGTCGATCTGCACGTACACATCTGGCATGGCGGCACCGATATCTCCATCCGCCCCTCCGAATGCGGTGTCGAGCGCGGCGTCACCACCCTAGTCGACGCCGGTTCGGCCGGCGAGGCGAATTTCCATGGCTTCCGCGAATATATCATCGAGCCCTCACGCGAGCGCATCAAGGCCTTCCTGAACCTCGGCTCGATCGGCCTCGTCGCCTGCAACCGCGTCGCCGAGCTCAGGGATATCAGGGATATCGATCTCGACCGGATCCTCGAAGTCTATGCCGAAAACAGCGAACACATCATCGGCATCAAGGTGCGCGCCAGCCATGTCATCACCGGCTCCTGGGGCGTCACTCCCGTCAAGCTCGGCAAGAAGATCTCCAAGATCCTGAAAGTGCCGATGATGGTCCATGTCGGCGAACCGCCGGCGCTTTATGACGAGGTGCTCGAAATTCTCGGCCCCGGTGACGTCGTCACCCACTGCTTCAACGGTAAGGCCGGTTCGAGCATCATGGAGGACGAGGATCTCTTCAATCTCGCCGAGCGCTGCGCCTCCGAAGGCATCCGCCTCGACATCGGCCATGGCGGCGCCTCCTTCTCCTTCAAGGTCGCCGAAGCGGCGATCGCGCGCGGGCTTCTGCCGTTCTCGATCTCGACCGACCTGCACGGCCATTCGATGAACTTTCCGGTCTGGGACCTGGCGACGACGATGTCGAAGCTGCTGAGCGTCGGCATGCCCTTCGACAAGGTCGTGGAAGCCGTCACCCATGCACCGGCCTCGGTCATCAAACTGCCGATGGAAGACCGGCTTTCCGTCGGCGCGCTAGCCGAATTCACGATTTTCGACCTGGTCGACTCCGAGCTCGAAGCGACGGACTCAAACGGCGACGTCTCGGTCCTCAAAAAGCTGTTCGAGCCGCGCTATGCCGTGATCGGCGCCGATGCCTTCGCCGCCAGCCGCTACGTGCCGCGGGCGCGCAAACTCGTGCGGCATAGCCATGGTTATTCCTACCGCTAAGGATATACGGCGCCAGATTGATCAGAAATCCGTCCGAAAGGCATGAGGTGTTTGGTGGTTCCAGGGATTTACGACAGTAAGTCCCGCGGCTTCAAAAGGGCTGACGTCACGTGTTGCGACCATAAACCCCTTCGAAGAAGCGATGGCGGCGATATATCCGTCCGGAGTTGGAAATCCTTTGCCGCCCGCACGAGCCCTGATGGCAAGATCGGCATAATGTCGGGCCGCTTCCGCGTCGAACGACAACACGCGAGCCCGGAACAGTTCGAGTACGCCGCCGAGTGTTTCTGTTAGAGCCGTCTTGCGCCGACCGTCCGGCAGCGCGCCGATGCCAAACAGCAGCTCGGCCAACGTCACACTCGACAAATACAAGGTCTCGGCGACCTGCTCGTTCAGCCATGACCGCACAGCCGAATGAGGGGTTGGTTTCATCGCCTCGGAAAGAACGTTCGTATCGAGAACGATCATTCAAACCTCAATGGCTCCGCCGGCGCCCTATCGCGCAGCTGGTCGAGCCCTTCGAAATCAGCATTGGACAGCCCTGACTGTCGACCGATTTCGGCCAAGGCATCCCCCATGCGGATACGTTGCTCGGGTTTCACCGCATTTTCCAGGATGTCACGGACCTCCGCCTCGGTGCTGCGGCCGTGTATCGCCGCGCGCAGACGCAACGCGCGATGCACCTCATCGGGCACATTTCGAACTGTCAGAATGGCCATAGTCAAACTCCGAACATGCTGTCAATGCCAGCAATATAGCCATTGTGCAGTCATGTCGCAATCAGGAACGCTAGCGGTTGCGCCAACCCATCAGTTTTTCGATCCGCTCCGCCGAATTCCGCACATGCGCGGTATAATGGTTTTCGTCGGAGAAGGCCTTCTGCTCCGGCAGTACGATTGAGATGGTCGCGACGCATTGGCCGTCGCGATCGCAGATCGGCGAGGCGATGCAGGCGACCGCATAATCGGATTCACCCGCCTGGATCGACAGGCGCGACTCGAAGGCTTTGCCGGCCGCTTCGGACAGCGTGCGCGGATCGATCTCGGCGCGGCCGGTCGGTGACGAGCGGGCACAGCGTTTGAAAAGCTCAATGCGCTCTTCCTCGGGCAGGTGGCCGACGAGCAGCCGGCCCGAGGCCGTCCAGTTGAGCGGCACCCGGGTGCCGACGCGCGACGCCACCTGGAAGTGGCTCGGGCCATCGGCCATGGCAAGCACCAGCATGTGATCGCCGTCGCGGCCGCAGACCTGCACGGTTTCGCCGGCCTGGCGACAGAGATCGTGCATTTCGTGGGTGGCGATGCTCATAAAATCCAGTGATCGCGCATAGGCGAGACCATAATGATAAAGCCGCGCACCGAGCCAGATCGTGCCGTCCGCCTGGCGAGTCAGCATATTCTTTTCAACGAGGTCGTCGACGATGACGTAGACGGTCGATAGCGGCGCCTTCACCGCCTTGGCGATGGCATAGACACCGGCCGGCGATCCTGTCTCATAGAGATGATCGATCACCTGGAGCGCGCGGTCGATGCCGCTGACGCGGGCGCGCCGCGCGCCCTTGCCGCCGGCTTCGGCGGCCAGGCTCTCATCTTCGGAGTAAACTGCGGGCGATGTCTTTCCGTCCAATTCCATGCACCTCATGAACACTGCAACCATATTACATTACTATGGTACAGCGGTCGCTGTGGCAAATCGCAAGATCTTACCGATGATCACGGGGGACGAATCTCGTGGGAACAACCAGCCGCAGCCTGAGTTTGTCCCTCAACTCAGGAGGCTATAATGGCGAATTATCCGACACCCCCCTTTCCATCCCAGAAGCAACCTATGCCGGGTTTTACCGCCCAGATGGATCCGGTTCCCGACCATGGCGAAAAAACCTATCGCGGATCCGAGCGGCTCAAAGGCAAGCGGGCAATCATTACCGGCGGCGATAGCGGCATCGGCCGGGCTGTAGCGATCGCCTATGCTCGGGAGGGCGCCGATATTTTGATTTCATATCTCGACGAGGATGAGGATGCCGACGAGACGAAGCGGCTCGTCGAACAGGCCGGGCGCAAGGCCGTGCTCGTCAGCGGCGATATCCAGGATCCGGCGCATTGCAGGCAGATCGTCGAGACGGCCGTCCAGGAATTCGGCGGCATCGACATTCTCGTCAACAATGCCGCCCATCAGGCCAGTTTCAAGAGCATCGACGAGATCAGCGACGAGGAATGGGAGCTGACTTTCAAGGTCAATATTCACGCAATGTTTTACCTGACCAAGGCAGCCGTCCCGCATATGAAACCCGGCAGTTCCATCATCAATACGGCGTCGATCAACGCCGACAATCCAAATCCGACACTGCTCGCCTATGCGACGACCAAGGGGGCAATCCAGAATTTCACCGCCGGCCTGGCCCAGCTTCTAGCTGAGAAGGGCATTCGCGCCAATGCCGTGGCGCCGGGGCCGATCTGGACGCCGCTCATTCCCTCGACGCTGCCCGAAGACAGTGTCAGCAATTTCGGCAAGCAGGTGCCGATGAAGAGGCCCGGTCAGCCGGCCGAACTGGCCACCGCCTATGTCATGCTGGCCGATTCCTTGTCGAGCTATGTCTCCGGCACGACAATCGCGGTCACAGGTGGCAAGCCGATCCTTTGATGCATGTCGCCCGGAACTGGTTCCGGGATGAAGGCATGCATGAAAACAAGGAACTGAAGCGCGTAATCACGATCTGGTAGGATGGGCGCTTCAGTGTGGCTTGCCGTAGCCGCCGCCGGTCGGCGTCGTGACGATCACGGCGTCGCCGGCAGCGAGCATTGCCTGGTCGCAGCCCTCCAGCCTTTCAATCTTGCCGCCTGCGCGACGGATCTCGGTTTTCCCCAATTGCCCGTCTTCGCCTCCGAAGAGGCCGAAAGGGCGGATTGTTCGGTGCGAGGAGAGAATGCTGCAATCCATCGCTTGAAGGAAGCGGATGGTGCGCTCGGTCCCGCCGCCGGAACTGTATTGGCCTTTGCCGCCGGAGCCGCGGCGGATATGGAAATCTTCCAGCACGACGGGAAAGCGAAATTCCAGCACCTCGGGGTCGGTCAGCCGCGAGTTGGTCATATGCGTGTGCACGCCGTCGGCGCCGCTGAAGCCGGTGCCGTCGTTGAGCAGGCCGGCGGGGCCGCCGGAGCAGATCGTCTCGTAATATTGGTAGGTGGCGTTGCCGAAGGTCAGGTTGTTCATCGAGCCCTGGGCGGCCGCGAGCGTCCCGAGCGCCCCGAATAGCGCATTCGTCACATGCTGGCTGGTCTCGACATTGCCGGCGACGACGGCGGCCGGATAGGCCGGACGCAGCATCGAACCATCGGGCACGATGATCCGGATCGGCCGAAGGCAGCCGGCATTCATCGGGATCGGCTGCTCGACCATGACGCGGAAGACATAGAGCACGGCGGCCCGAGTCACCGGTTCCGGTGCATTGAAATTGGTCGGCTGTTGCGCGCTCGTGCCGGTGAAATCGACCGTCGCCTCGCGCGCCTTCCTATCGACGGTGATCTTCACCTTGATGACGGCGCCCTGATCGGTGGGATAGGTGAATTCGCTGTCGCTGAGGCGGGCGATCACCCGGCGAACGCTCTCTTCAGCATTGTCCTGAACGTGGCCCATATAGGCTTCGACGACGTCGAGCCCGAAATGGGCGACCATCTTGCGCAACTCCTGAACGCCCTTTTCGTTGGCGGCGATCTGCGCCTTCACGTCGGCGAGGTTCTGGGCCGGGTTGCGGGCGGGATAGCGATGGTCACGCAGCATTGCGGCAAATTCGCTCTCACGGAAACGGCCTTTGTCGACCAGCAGGAAATTGTCGATCAGCACGCCTTCTTCATCGACCTTGGTCGCCCGCGGCGTCATCGAGCCCGGGGCCTTGCCCCCGATATCGGCATGATGGCCGCGTGAGGCGACGTAAAACAGGATGGTCTCGCCGGCTTCGTCGAACACCGGCGTGACGACGGTGATGTCGGGCAGATGCGTGCCGCCATTGTAAGGCGCATTGAGCGCGAAGACGTCGCCCGCACGGATGCGGCCTTTGTTGAGCCCGATGATCGTTTCGACGGAGCGGTCCATCGATCCCAGATGCACCGGCATGTGCGGCGCATTGGCGACGAGGGCGCCGGTGCGGTCGAATACGGCGCAGGAGAAATCGAGCCGCTCCTTGATATTGACCGAGTGAGCAGTGTTCTGCAGCGTCACGCCCATCTGCTCGGCGATCGCCATGAACAGATTGTTGAAGACTTCGAGCATGACGGGGTCGGCGCTGGTGCCGATCGCCGCATTGCGGGAAAGCGCGATCTCGCGGGTGAGAACGATATGGTCGTGACCGGTGAGGCGCGCCTGCCAGCCGGCCTCGACGACGATCGTCTGATGCGCTTCGATGATGAGGGCAGGCCCCTTGACGACTGCACCAGGGTCCAGCGCGTCACGCCTGAAAATACCGGCCTCGTGCCAGGTTCCGCCGGAATAGAAGCGGGTCGTGCGCAGCGCTTGCGGTGCGAAGCTCCCCGCCTGCACGTCCATCTCCTCGACATCGGCGCCGCCGCCGATGCCTTCGACTTCGATGGAGTCGACAACGACAGGCCGGTCTTCGAAGATGAAACCGAACTGCTTCTTGTGGGCGGCGGCAAAGGCTTGCGTCATCTCGTCCTGTGGCCCGAAGGCGACGGGCAGGGCCGTGTCGGTGCCCTTATATTGCAGGTGCAGTCGGGTGATGACGTCCATCTCGCCGGCTTCGACGCCCTGCAGCATCAGTTCCCCGCGTACCTCTTTCTCCAGCTCGGCCCGGATGCCGCCGATCGTCGCCAGGGCGGCTCCGAGTTCCGTCAGCACCGCGCGCTGGCGTGTGGCGCGGATATCGGCGAGCCCCATGCCATAGGCCGAAAGAATGCCGGAGAAAGGGTGGATCAGCACCGTTTTCATGCCGAGGCTGTCGGCGACCAAGCAGGCGTGCTGGCCACCGGCGCCGCCGAAACAGGTAAGCGCGTAGCTCGAAACGTCATAACCGCGCTGGACGGAGATCTTCTTGATGGCATTGGCCATATTCTCGACAGCGATGGCGAGGAAGCCGTCGGCGACCTCTTCGGCCGTCCGGCCACCGCCGATATCCTGCGCCATTTCGGCAAAGGCGGCGCGCACCGCCTCGGCATCGAGCGGCTGGTCCTGCTCCGGCCCGAAGATTGTGGGGAAGAATTCCGGCAGCAGCTTGCCGGTCATGATGTTGGCGTCGGTGACGGCCAGCGGCCCGCCGCGGCGATAGGATTTCGGGCCGGGCGTGGCACCCGCCGATTCCGGGCCAACGCGGAAGCGTGAACCGTCATAGCTCAGGATCGAGCCGCCGCCGGCTGCGACGGTGTGGATCTTCATCATCGGCGCGCGCATGCGCACACCGGCGACCTCGGTCTCGAAAGCGCGTTCCAGTTCTCCGTCATAATGCGAAACATCCGTCGAGGTGCCGCCCATGTCGAAGCCGATGATCCTGTCGAAACCGGCGATGCGCGAGACCTCGACCGCGCCGACCACCCCGCCTGCGGGGCCGGAGAGGATCGCATCCTTTCCCTGGAAGAGATGCGCGTCGGTCAGTCCGCCCGAGGACTGCATGAACATCAGCTTCGGGCCCTTTCCTTCAACGGCGCCGAGCTCGACGGCGACCTGATCGACATAGCGCCGGAGAACCGGAGATAGATAGGCATCGACGACGGCAGTGTCGCCGCGGCCGACAAGCTTGATCAGCGGTGAAACGACATGCGACGGCGAGATCTGCGTGAAGCCGATGGCGCGCGCGATGGCGGCGGCCTGCTGTTCGTGCTCGGGATAGCGGTAGGCATGCATGAAAACGATGGCGACGGCGCGCAGTCCCTGCGCATAGGCCGCTTCAAGCGCGTGCCGCAGATCAGTTTCGCCGAGGGGGCGTTCCACCGTGCCGTCCGCCAGTACGCGCTCGTCGGCCTCGATCACATCGGCGTAAAGCAGTTCCGGCTTGACGATTTTCTTGGCGAAGATATCGGCGCGCGCCTGGTAGCCGATCTCCAGTGCATCGCGGAAGCCTTTTGTCGTCACCAGCAGGGTCGGGTCGCCTTTGCGTTCCAGAAGCGCGTTGGTGGCGACCGTCGTTCCCATCTTTACGGCGCCGATGAGCTCGGATTGGATCGGCTGGCCGGGCTTGAGGCCGAGCAATTCGCGGATGCCATGCACCGCCGGGTCGCGATAGGCTTCCGGATTTTCCGAAAGCAGCTTGTGGGCGACGAGCGAACCGTCGGGGCGGCGGGCGACGATATCGGTGAAAGTGCCGCCGCGATCGATCCAGAAATCCCACTGTCCGCTCATCGTCCGACCTCCTGTTGAACTGAAAATTTATTGACGATTTATCGATAAAATGTCAACGTTGAGCTGTTGGTCGTGGAGGGATGGAATGGCAGGTGAGCGCGGGCAGCCGGAAATCGGGCCGATCGTCTCCTCCTCGCATCTCGCCGATGGCGCGCTTCCCGTTCTTTCGGAACTGGAATTCGGTCTCATCCTCGCCGGCAATGCCTTCGACCGCTGGATGGTGCGCTGCATGACGGCGGCGGGCGAGCCCGGCTGCGCGGCGATCGACGTACTGGTGCTGCATTCGGTGGCGCACCGGCAGCGGCCGAAGCGGCTCGGCGATCTCTGCAGCGTGCTCGGCGTCGAGGACACGCATCTGGTGATTTATGCGATCAAGAAGCTGGAAAAGCGCGGTCTCGTGAAAAGCGCGCGGGCAGGCAAGGAAAAACTGATCGCTGCCACCAACAAGGGTTTTGAAATCTGCTTGAAATACCGGGCGGTGCGGGAGGCGCTGCTGGTGGAATCCATGAAGGGACTCGGGCTCGACGCCGCGGCGACATCGGCCGTGGCGGCGACACTCAGGGCCCTTTCCGGCCATTACGATCAAGCAGCAAGGGCCGCCGCCTCTTTATGACGACAGCCCTTGTCTGGGGCAGGGACAGATCCCCCAGTCTTCAGGTGGTTATTTCAGCCGAAGCAGGGAATGGCCGGCAGATTGGCGCGGCTCGCAAGCGCTCCGATCATCTTGCCCACCGGCGTCGGGCGCGGTTGACGTTTGTCGGCGGCCGTCTCCAGGAGTTGCTTGAAGTCCTCAAGCTTCACGCCGTCGGCGCGCAATACCATGGCGATCAGGGGGTCGCGAAGCGCTTCGGATATCGTCAGGTCGTCTCTGGTCTTTCTCATGGCTTGTCCTCCTTTCGTGGGCGGTCGCCCGTGTTCCACATCCGCCGCCAACCCTCTGCGTTGACTTTCGCGGCCTGTGGTGTTACCGGTAAGTAACAGTGCTGTTGTTACCGATCGGTCACATTGATGTCAAGGACTTCGTCCGCAAAAAAATCAGAAACTTCGAATGAAATCTCCACAGCCGTTTCAGAAGATCGCATCCCGCCGCGGGAGCGCATCGTCTCGACGGCCGTGGAGCTTTTCCGTGAGCGCGGCATCCGCGGCATCGGCGTCGATGCCATCGCCGATGCTGCCCTGACGAACAAGATGACGCTCTACCGCCATTTCGGCTCGAAGGACGAACTCGTGTGCGAGACGCTGCGGCGCGCCTCGGAAAAGGCCGATGCCATCTGGCGCGATCTGGAGGCCGCTCATCCCGGCGATCCCCGCGCCCAGCTCGACGCCTGGGTGGAGATGCGGGCGCAGTGTCTGAACGGCGAGCCGGCCGGCTGCGATCTCGCCAACGCCGCCATCGAGCTCAAGGGGGAGGGTCATCCCGCCCATGAAATGATCGAACGGCACAAGGCCGAACAGCGCGATCGCCTGGCCGCGCTCTGTTCGGCAGCCGGTGCGCGCGAACCTCAACTTCTTGCCGATACGCTGACGCTGCTGCTCGAAGGCGCGCGCGTCAGTCGCCAGGCGATGGGCGCCGCCGGCTGTTGCGGCCATTTCGCCAAGGCCTGCAGAGCAGCGATCGCTTCTGTCACCTGATTGTCCGGAACCTTACCGCCTCCACACCGTTCTTCCATCACCGGACGATGTGGAGACCGGGAGATGAACCACGCCTATCTCAAGCGGCTCTATGCCAGACGCGCGGAGCTCGAAGCCAAGCTCGAGCTGCACGACGCACGCTATTGTTTTGGCGAGGAAGAGGTCGATGACGGCACCGGCAGCGACCTGCGTCAGCGATTGAGCGAGGTCTCCGAGGAGATCGCCGCGCTGGAGAGCAGGGCGGCCAGAGCCTTTTCGGCTTAGATTACAGCATTTAAAGTGTGCCTGTGCGATGCCAGGTCACCGTAGCTGCAGCTGCTGTCGGATCATGGGCAAAGCCATGGTCAGAAGCGTCGCGAAAACCATGATGACGCCATAGGGTATCTTCCGGCTCGCCCGGATCTCCTCGATCCGCATGAAAAAGGCGAGGTGTGCGACACTCAGCGGCACCGGCAGCCGCAGGGCCAGAAGCGTCATGACGCCGAGGACGAGGAGCAAAAACGAAAACGGCAGCATTCCGTGCCATCCGACAAAAAGGCCGATCGGCAGGAAAAGCTTGGCGTCTCCTGCGCCAAACAGCCGGAACGCCCAGAGCGCCACCCCAAGCATGAACATCAGCAGGCCGGCTCCGACGTCACCGCCAATTCCGCTTGAGGCAAACAGCGCAGCGCCGAGATCCTCGGAGCCAAGCATCGCGGCCACCGCCCGCAGTGCATAAACTGTCATGAGCGCAAGCACGACCGCATTGGGGATCTTCCAGCTGCGGAAATCGGTCCAGGCGGCATAGAGAAAAAGTAATACCGAAAGCGAATTAACAACAACTATCATTCCAATCATAGGAGTCAACCTTTTGGGCTATGACAATCTACCACGTAAGTCCGTTTTTTACTAGGCGTCGGCGTATTTTCTCGGACTTTTATGACCCGTCCTCGGGTTTTGGTCTTAACCATAAGTATAATTCTCAATTCGCGCGGGTATAAAACAATTGACTAAATTAGAATTAACAGACTATTAATATTTCCAGTCGAAGGGGCGGTCTCAACGACAAAGCGTGCCGGGGGAATTACGGCGCACAACTTACCTGGGAGGTAATTCTCGATGAAAGCATTTGTAAATAGCGTACGCGCTTTCGCGCGGGAAGAAGATGGCGTCGCGCTGACTGAATATCTTATTCTGCTTGGTTTGTTGGTCGGCGGAGTTGTTGCATCAGTTGTCCTGATCGGCGATGAACTCAACACGGCATGGGCATCGTGGGCCACTTGGTTCCAAGCACAAAATCTGGAAGCGCCGGCGGCCTGATGCACCTCAGCTGCTTCCTGAGCAGCGTTTTTGAGCTGAAGAGAGGGGTTTTGTTAACCCCTTTCTTCTAAATTAGCAGCAATGAATGGATGCGCTCCGTCCAGTGTAGCGAGTAACCGCGATGCGTTCTTCAACGATTTTAAGCCTCGTTATTGCATTTGTACTCGCCGCCGCCGCAGTTTTCGGCATGCGCGCCTATCTCTCCGATCAGAAGGCCCGGCTGCTGGCGATGAACGGCGTGAAGACCGAGGAACGGACACTTGTGGTCGCCGCCACGCCAATGCGCTTCGGCGACCGAATCCGATCCGAAAACCTCAGGGCCATTCCGTGGCCCTCCAATGAAACACCCACGGGCTCATTCGTTAGTATCGATCTGGTCGTCGGCAACGATGCCCAGCCGCGTTATGCGATGGCGGCGATCGACCCTGGCGAGCCGGTGCTCTCCTCGAAGATCACGGGGGCCGGCGAACGCGCCACGCTGTCGGCGGCGCTCGACCAGGGCATGAAGGCAGTCTCCATCCGCGTCAACGACGTGCTCGGCGTTGCCGGTTTCGTCAGGCCTTCCGATCGCGTCGACGTTCTTCTGACGCGGGTCGTGCGCGGACCGGCAGGCAACGATCAGACCTTCGTCGACGTGCTGCTGCAAGGCGTCAAAGTTCTTGCAGTGGACCAGACCGCAGACGAACGAAAGGACGAGCCATCCGTCGTCAAGACCGTGACCTTTGAGGTCACGACCGATGAGGCTCAGCGCCTTACCCTCGGCTCCAGCATCGGCACGCTGTCGCTGGCGCTTCGCAATGTTGCCTCTTCCTCTGTCGAGCAGACCCGGCCGATCACCGTCGCCGACCTCGGTGGCGGGGCGATGGCGACAGAACTGGGCAAGGATTTGGAAAAGCAGTTGCCAGAACCCGAGAAACAAGTGCAGATTGTGGAACAAAAGGTTGAGCCGGTGTTGCCGGTTGAGCCGAAGTGGGTGACAGTGGGGGTCTGGAACACGACGAAGCGCGAGGAGCACCGAGTCGGCCTGATCCAGTGAGGTGTATGCGGCATGCCGCAGGTGCGGCTGGCCGAAGGGGAGGGCTAAAGCAGGCATGGCGAACGGCAGGAGAAGAATCGCAAGGACCAAAAGCCTTGCGGCATTAGCGGCAGTGTTTTCAGCCTGTGTGTGTTTAGGGCCCGGATTTGCCGGCTCAGCCAGCGCACAGGAAAAGTCTATCACGCTCGGCGAATCGGTTCAGCATGTGACCTTGCCTCCGAACGAGACGCTGACGCTCAACACCGGCCAACCCTTCGGCGATCTCGTCATCGGCAGCGCCGATATGATCGACGTGGTGCCGCTTTCTGACAAGTCGCTGTTCATCCGCGGCAAGAAGACCGGCGCCACCAATATCTCGGTCTATGGCGACGACAAGTCGCTTCTCGGCGTCATCGATATCCGCGTCGCCAGCGACTTCAGCGAAGTCGCCTCCGCCATTCGCTCTGCCGCGCCCTCGGCTCGGGTCAGGGTCATCAACTCCAACGATCGCATTCGGCTGACGGGCTTCGTCCGTGACGGCATCGAACTGCAGCGGGTGATGGAAATCGCCCAGTCCTATTCCGACCAGCCGGTGCTGAATCAGTTGCGCGTCAGTGACAGCCAGCAGGTGATGCTGGAGGTCCGTGTCATTGAAGCCTCGCGTCAGACGGGTCGTGACCTCGGGATCGGTTGGTCAGGCTACGGCAACAATAACCGCATCGGCAAGGCCACGACCAGCCAGGGGATCGCCGTGGACGACGGCAGCCTCGCCCGTACCCTCCTTGATCCCAAGGGTGCGGCAACGGGTGCGCTGCCCTTCGGCCAGTTGATCGCCAAGGTGCTGGAAATCTCGGGCGGCCACATCGACGTTGTCATCAACGCGCTCGAGCAGAAGGGATTGGTGCGACGCCTGGCTCAACCGAACCTCATCGCCATGAGCGGCTCGACCGCCAGCTTCCATGCTGGCGGCGAAGTGCCGATTCTGAAGACGACGAACAACGGCACAACTGTCGCCACCGAGACGGACTATCGCCCCTTCGGTGTGCGGCTGACCTTCAAGCCGGTGGTTCTTGATGATGGCCTCATCAACCTGGAGATCGAGCCTGAGGTTTCCGAGATTGATCCGTCGATCAACGTCAACGGCAATCCGGGGTTCATCTCGCGCGCTGCCAGCACCACGGTTGCGCTCCGCGACGGCCAGAGCTTTGCCTTGGCCGGCCTGCTGCAGTCGATCAATGCCAAAGACATCCAGCAATTGCCGGGCCTCGGGCAGATACCGGTCCTCGGCGCACTGTTCCGTTCGACGAGTTTCCAGAAGAAGGAATCCGATCTCGTTATCGTTGTCACGCCACACATTGTGCGCCCGGCCCGCCCGGGTGAGGACCTCTACAGTCCGCTCGATCAGACGCGCTCGTCTAACGACGTGGAGCTCTTCGCGCTCGGTGTCCTGGAAGTCGACAAGGACATGCTCCGACGCTTTCGCAATGGCGTAGGCGTGACCGGGCCTTACGGTCATCGTCTCGACCTGAACCAGGGAGTCCAAGCCGTTGCTACAAAACGCTAAGCGCGTCCTTCTCGTCCTTGCAGCCGCCGGCCTCGCTTCCGGCTGCGCCGACTACTTGAACCATCGCGACTCGGTCACTTTCGGGGTCGGGAACGCCGTGGAAGCAAACAAGGCCATCCATATCCAGGACCCGTTCCCGCCGGAAGCTCAGCGAACCCAGATCGCAAGCGACGGCAAGGTCATCCGCAGGGTGGTCACTCAATATCAGAACGGCGGGCTGGGCGTTGTTCAGCCGTCGCCGGCCATGGGGGCGAATGGGGCCTCCAACGGGGCGACCGCCAGCCAGTAGCTGGCGAAAGGCATGAACGGCGGCAGCGCCGGAGGGGAAAATGCACGAAAAGGGGTCGTCACGGCGATAGCGCCGTGACGGGGGGACGCCAATGCTCAGCAGGGTTGTCATACGGTTCTGGAACGATCATCGCGGCTATGTCATCGCCTTGACGCTCATCGCCATGCCAATGCTTCTCGGCTTTTCGCTGCTGGTCATAGATGTCGGCCGCAGCAGCAACCTGCATACAGATCTCCAGAACGCGGTCGACGCGATGGCGCTGGCCGGAGCCCGTGAACTCGATGGCCGCGACGATGCCATTACCAGGGCACAGACGGCGATCGAGAAAATCGCCAACAGCGCGGCTTTCTCCGGCGGTGGGACCGGCATGTCCCTTGGCTCGAATAGCAGCGTGACCTATGAGGCCGGCAACGATGCCGGAAACACCGTTACCGTGCTTTTTCTGAAGAGCATCCCGGCCGACGACGATACGCCCATCCCGGCTTCGATGGAAACGACAGAGCCCAGCGAAGCTTCCTATGCCTGGGTCATCGCCAAGCCGCAAGCGATGCAGACGATCTTTCCGATCCCGGTCGGCTTCAACCGCGATACGATCAATATTGCCGCCGACGCCGTGGCGGTATACCACGCCAGCGCCTGCGACGTGACACCGATCTTTATCTGCAATCCGTTCGAGCCTGCTGGTAACACCAGTGAAAGCGCCAACGCAGATGCCGCTGCCGCCTTGCATACCAATTTTGCGGCCGGCAATCTCTACGGGCGACAGATCGAGCTTCACAGCACAGCGTCGTCCAATCCCGGCCCCGGCAATTTCGGATTCCTGCGGACCCCCTTGGGCAATGGTGCGTCCGTGCTGGCGGAGGCTCTTGCCACCGGCAATCCCGGCGCCTGCTACACACAGGACAATCTCGATACCGAGACCGGCGCAGTGGCGGGGCCCGTCGAAGACGGGGTGAATACGCGCTTCGGCTTTTACTCCTCCTCCTTCAACAAGGCGAAGGGAGATTATCGATACCGTCCTGCCCGAAACGTGCGCTCCGCTCGGACGACCACCAAGGGAAAGCCGGGCTGCGATACCTATACTCCGGTCATGGTCGGTGATGTTGTCGGCGATGCGACCCAGGCTTTGCCGCTCGGCTACGGAGCGGCCATGAGCTCGCTTTCCGGCGGCAAGATCAGCAGCGGCAACAATTGGAATTACTCGACCTATTGGAATGTCGCGCAGGGCACGGCTGCACCCTCGGTCAGCACGGTCCTCAGCAACTACTCCAGTTATCCCCCTCAGGCGACCGGAACACCGAACCAGCCCTCCGCCTACGACGTTTATCGTTACGAGCTTGCTAACCCATCTCTGATTAACCATGCCTCGGCGAATGGCGAAACCGGCAAACCGACAACCGGCGGCCAGTGCTATACCGGCCCGGACCTTTCGAACTATACCGCGGCTGAATACGGTGATCGCCGCGAAATTTTCGCAGCCATCGTCAATTGTGGCTATGAAGCGTCGGTCGACCATCTGAACGGTCACAAGGCCACTCGCGCCGTCGCCTTCGCGCGCATGTTCCTGACCAAGCCGGCGATAAAGGATTCCAGCGAACGATACCTTTCCCTGGAGATGATCGACATCACCGGCAAGGGTGGTCGCGGTACGGCAGACGAATTCTTGCGGGAAGAAGCGGAGCTGGTCAGATGATGGCGCTCCGCAATTTTATCCTGCATCGGCTTTGCCCCGGCTTCTGGCCGCGGGAGGAAGGTGCAGTGCTTGCGGAAGCGCTGCTCGCGATCCCCTTTGTCACACTCTTTGCGGCTGCCATACTGGAGTTCGGCAGCATCTTCTGGCAGCGCATGCAAATCGATGCGGGCTTGCGCGATGCCGGGCGCTACCTCTCGCGATGCCGACCCGCGTCGGGAACCTATGTGCCGACATGTAGTCAGGCGACGGCGAAGACGATCGCCTTTTACGGAACGCAAACACCTGCGGCCAACGCTGAACCCCGCGTCCCCGACTGGAAGGATCCTTCCGACATCACCATCACCGCGCCCGATGCGGATGGGAACATCACCCTTTCGACTGCTCATCTCTACAAGAGCTCGCCGGTGTTCGGCTTCCTCGGGATCGATGCCATCACCATCAATTCCTCCCATGAAGAGAGATACATCGGATGGTGACCTTTCGGACGTTCAAGACATTCTGCCAGGATAGCAGTGGTGTCAGTCTTACCGAAGCATTGCTGACCTTTCCGATCGTCATGCTGGTATTCGCCGCCTTCATCGAGTTCGGCTATGCGATGTCGCAGTGGAATCAGACGGTCAAGGCACTGCAATATGGTGCCCGACTTGCGGCCGTATCAGATCCGCTGACAACCAATTTCAATGCCGTTTTCCCGACCGATGCTGCCGATCCGCTCAACAACGGCAAAGCCACTCCGAACGACGCCACGATATCTTCGACCTGCGGACCGGCTCTCGCCAACTGCAGCATGGCGGCATTGAACCGCATCGTCCTGGGAAGCGATGGCGTTTGCAACGTAGGAACCGATCCTCACCCCGGCATTTGTGACCTTAACTGGCGCATCAAGCGCGAGAATTTGGTTGTCACCTATCAGCGATCGGGACTCGGCTATTGGGGCCGCCCTGACGGGCCCGTGCTGACGATGCGGCTGGAGGTGCGTGAGGTCACCTTCGATCTGCCGATCCTCGGCGGGCTGCTGGGGCTTAACGAGGTCACCATCCCTGCCCATCCGGTGACGATCACGACGGAAGACCTGAAGACCTGCTCAACCTGCTGACTTCTTGTTACGCGTAGGAAAGCGAAAATGACAGCGCACATGAACATTGCCGCATCCACCAAGATCCTGGTTCTCTCTGATGACGCGGCCGCAGCGAGCTTCATGCTCGATACGTTCGGGTCGCTTTCGCGTTACGATGTCCGCCATCTCTCTCTGAAGGCACTCGGGGAAAAGGGCCGTCTCGATCCGACGCAGTTCGGACTGATCGTTCTCGACGTCGACAACGGGGAATTGCTGCAGCAACTGGAGCTCTTCGCGTTTCGCACCAGCTACCGGGACATTCCGCTCGTCGTCGTTTCCGAAGACCTGCCGGACGACCTGATGCGGCTGCTCTTCCGCCTGAACGGAAATGACTGGCTGAAGAAGCCGCTCGAGCGCCGCGCCCTCATCGACATGATTTCGACCCATGCGCCAGGCACCGGGGCCAGCGACAGCCGGGTGCATGCCGTGGTCTCGGCCGTCGGTGGCGCGGGTGCCAGCATGATCGCTTCGTCGCTCGCTCATGTGCTGGCCCAGCCGACCAAGAATTCCACGCCGCGGATTGACTTGTTCGACACGGATTTTTGTTCTGGGGCGCTCGGCTATTATCTCAACCTTGTCAACGACTACGACTTGAAACCGGTCATCGCCAATCCTTCCAGGGTCGATCTCGAGTTCATCGATCTCGTCCGGAAGCGGCATCCTGGAGGCTTTTCACTGCTTTCGTTCAAACAGCCATCCGTCCTTTTGGCGCCGAAGGGCGGTGAACTCGTGCTGCGCATGCTCGACGTGGCCGCCTTTGAGAGCGACCATACGATCGTCGACATGCCCTATTACGACACGCCTTGGAAATACGAGGTGCTCACTTCGGTCAACAGTATCTACATCGTCACCGAAATGACGATCCCGGCGCTTTCTCAAGCCAAGGATCTGTTTACCAATCTGGTGCGGTTGCGAGGCAGTTCGGATCAGATATTCGTCGTCATCAACAAATACCGCGCCAAGCTTTTCGGCCTCGGCCTGCGCCGACAACAAATGGAGAAGATATTCAAGGACATCCCGACGCATGTCATTGCGGATGACTGGGATACTTTGAGCGAGGCGGTCAACCGCGGCGTGCTGCCAGTTCAGGTGAATTCCCGGGCGCGATTCTGCGGTGCGGTGGGTAAACTTGGAGCATTGGTGCGATGAAGGCGATTGACAGTGGCCGCGTAAGGTCCTGCGTCGGCCTTGTGGTTCTGGCCGTTCTGGCCGTTGCCGGGGATGCCGTGGCAGGTGGGCTTGTACCTCGAAGCCTTGGGCCGACGACAAGCACCGTGGTGACGATCGAAAAAAGTTACGCGGCTGGAACAATCGTTGTCGTCAGCGCGAACCGAACGCTGGATCTCGTCATCTCCGAAGGGCGCGCCATCCGTTACAAGATCGGGGTCGGGCGAGACGGATTTCGCTGGAGCGGTACCGTCAAGGTGGGACGCAAGGCAGAGTGGCCCGACTGGCGCCCGCCTGCCGAGATGAAGGCGCGCGCGGTCGGACTTCCGGACCTGGTACCTGCCGGGCCACTCAATCCTTTGGGTGCCCGCGGGATCTATCTCTACAAGGGCGGGACCGACACGCTCTACCGCATTCACGGAACGAACGAGCAGTCGACGGTCGGCGGTTTCGCCTCGTCGGGCTGTTTTCGCATGAGCAATGCCGACGTGATCGATCTCTATGAGAGGGTGAAAGTCGGCTCCACGGTCATTGTAAAATAGTTCAGGGGTGGAAAATATGGCGAACGGCATCATGGGGCGTTTCTACAAGCATCAGCAGGAGCCTGAAAGCCGGGAGCTGTCTCTAGTCGCAGCTCAGAACATGCCTGCCCAACCGGTCTCTGACAGCGCCATGGCAAGTAGCGACGAAGCTTTGCTTGGGCCGGACCTGGTTTCTGAGCGGGTCAATCTGCACCGATACCTGCTCGACCGCATCAACCTCGGGATCCTCGACACGCTCGACAACGAGGAGATCGCCACCGAGATCCGGCCGCTGGTCAAGGATTATATCCGGAGTAACAACTTTCCGCTGAACGCCAAGGAAATCAATGATCTGATCCGCGATATCACCGACGAGATGCTGGGGCTCGGACCGATCGAGCCGCTGCTCGCCGACGAGACGATCGCAGATATTCTCATCAACGGTTACAACAGCGTCTATGTCGAGCGGAGCGGTAAGCTCGAGAGCACCGCCGTTCGGTTCAAGGACGAGGACCATCTCCTTCGGGTGATCAACAAGATCGTCTCGGCCGTCGGCCGCCGCGTCGACGAATCGACGCCGATGGTTGATGCCCGCCTCAAGGATGGCTCGCGCGTCAACGTCGCCATCAGGCCGATCTCGGTCGATGGACCGCTCGTTTCCATCCGCAAATTCACCCGCAAGCCGCTGACATTGGAGCGCCTCGTGCAATATGGCGCCATGGCCGATGCTATGCGCATCCTTCTCAGCGCTGCGGTCAAGGGCAAGGTGTCCATGGTGATTTCAGGCGGCACCGGCTCCGGCAAAACCACCTTGCTCAATGCTCTCTCGTCGCAGATTTCTCCAAAGGAGCGCCTGATCACCATCGAAGATGCGGCCGAGCTTCAGCTGCAGCAGCCCCATGTCGGGCGTTTGGAAACCCGGCCGCCGACGCTCGACGGACGCAACGAGATCCGGCAACGCGAACTTCTGAAAAACGCCCTGCGCATGCGCCCGGACCGCATCATCGTCGGCGAAGTCCGCGGCGACGAGGCGTTCGACATGCTGCAGGCGATGAATACCGGTCACGAGGGGTCGATGACGACCATTCACGCCAATACGCCCCGCGACGCCGTCGGCCGGCTTGAGCAGATGGTCGGCATGGCCGGGATGCCGATGTCGCAGTTGAGCATTCGCTCGCAGATCTCGTCCGCCATCACCGTCATCGTGCAGGTCCAGCGCCTGAGCGACGGCAGCCGCAAGGTTGTCTCGATTTCCGAGATCACCGGCATGGAGGGCGAAGTCGTGCAGATGCAGGAGATCATGAAATTCAAGAAGCTCGGCACTGATGAAGGCGGGAGGATCCATGGGGAATTTCGCGCCACCGGCATCCGGCCGCGGTTCGTCGAGGAATTTGCCGAACTCGGGATCGAGATTCCAGTGGCGATTTTTGATCCCGGTAAACCGCTGCACACGGGAGCTGTTCAATGACCCTGACCCTCGTTTACGCTGCCGTTTTCACGGCGGCCCTTGTCGCTGTCGAAGCGATCATGCGCGGCTACTTCAAGACATCCGAACGCCACCGCGCTGTGAACCATCGGCTGAGCTTGCTCGAGCTCAGCGATGATCATCGCAAGACCTATAGCGATATGCTCAAGGAGCGCGGTGTAGCCGGCAGTTGGCGGCAAACCCCCATGATGCAGCGGCTGCTGCGGTTCTACGCCCAGTCGGGGATCAAGTTCGATGCCAGGCGATTTGCTCTCTTCGCGATCGCTGGCGCACTTTTGACGTGGCTGGTCATTCAGTTCCTCGTGCCGAGCACTCTGTTTAGAGTACCCGTCTTTCTCCTGATTTGTCTCCTCGCCCCTGCACTCGTCGTCTGGCGCGCTCGGGCGCGCCGCATGAAGAAATTCGAACTGAAGCTTCCTGAAGCGCTCGATGTCGCCAATCGCAGCTTGGCGGCCGGCCACCCGCTACCGGCGGCGATTGCTCTGGTGGCCCGCGAGATGCCGGATCCGATCGGCACCGAATTCGGCCTCCTCTCCGATGAACTCACCTACGGCGTGACGCTGGACGATGCCCTTGTCAATTTGGCCGACCGGGTCGGCGTCGAGGATCTGAATCTGCTTGCGATATCGTTGAGCGTACAGGCGGGAACCGGCGGAAATCTGGTCGAGATCTTGCAGAACCTTTCGAAGACGCTGCGAGGCCGGACGATGCTGAAGGCGAAGGTTAGGGCAATTTCCTCGGAAGGACGCATCACGGCGATCTTCATGTCGGTCTATCCCTTTCTGCTCTATGCGATGATCAAGGCTTTGTCGCCGACTTACTTCGATCCCCTCTGGGATAGCGGCTACGGAACCGCCGTGGTGAGCGTGCTCCTGGTCGTCATGGCGATCGGGAATGTCATTCTCTACAAGATGGTCAACTTCGAGTACTGAGGCGGTCATGTCGAGTGAGTATGGAATTTACCTCATCGTCTTCTTTGCGGTCCTGATCTTTACTGCAGCAGCCTCGGAACTGTTTTTTCGGCAGCGCGAGGTCTCGGTTCGGGTGTTGAAGAGCTCGGCGGCAGCCCGCGAGGAGTTCCAACTCGGCGATACGACGATTGCCGATCTCGGTGAAGCGGAAAACCGCCTGATCCGTCGCTATTTCGAGATTACGCGACGTGACACGAATGTGAACTCCACCCAAAACCGATTGATCCGGGCGGGGTATTTCGCTGCCGGCGCCGTCACCACTTTCCAGGTCGTTCGCGCGGTGATCTGTATCGGCATGCTCGTCGCGGCGGTCTGGGCCGTAAACCGGATCGCGCCAGCCATGTCGCAGATGGCGGCCCTGATCATTGCCATGTTTGCTGCGGGCGCAACCTTCATTCTCGTCAACATCTATATCGACCGGCGTGGCGCCGCCAAGGAGAGGGAGTACCGCCGCCTCTTTCCCGACTTCATGGATATGCTGATCGTCTGCCTCGATGCGGGCATGAGCATCGAGGCGGCGGCGAACCGGGTTGCTCGCGAATTCGTCGACAAGCAGCAGGACTTCGGCCTGCATCTGTCGATCATGATGCTGGAAGTGCGGGGCGGCCGGCGATTGCGCGAAGCGCTCGCCAACCTTGCCACCCGCCTGAGGATCGACGAGGCCCGGGCCCTTTCCGTTCTGTTCCGCCAATCGGAGGAGCTCGGGACCAGCGTGACGCAGACGCTGCGGGTCTACAGTAACGAAATGCGCGACCTGCGTGTGGTTCGCGCGGAGGAAAAGGCGAACGCTCTGCCCGTCAAGATGCTGCTGCCGCTCGGCGCCTTCCTTTTTCCGGTAAGCCTCCTCATCGTTCTCGTTCCCATTATTATGCGTGTCGTCAGTCTTCTCGTCGGCATGAAACCCGGCGGTTGAGCCAAGCGAGGTCGTATGCAGTATTCGCTCGAACAGAATCGTAACGAGGTCATCATTTCCCTCGATCCGCGTATGCCGATGGCGCCGCCGAGCATAGAACAAGTGGGATTGGATCAGTCGTTCCTGCTCCGGCTGGCCGCAAAATGTGCTGCCGAGCAGGATACGACCACGGCCTCTCATCTCGCTGAGCGCATGAAATTGCCGAAAGTGATCGTCAACATCCTGATCAAGGAACTGGTGAAACTCGCCTATCTCGAGGCGCGCGGCCTGGCGGGTGAGGATGTGAGATCCGATGTCCGCTATGCGCTGTCAATGAAAGGGTTCGAATATGCCCAGGCGGCGTCGCGTCAAAGCCAATATGTCGGGCCAGCGCCGGTGTCGCTGGATGCGTTCTGCCGGCAAATTTCTTTGCAGTCCATCCATGACGAACGCGTGACCCCCGAGCGGCTAACCGAGAGCCTTGAGGGGCTGGTGCTCTCGCACACGCTGGTCGAAAAGCTCGGTCCGGCCCTGAACTCCGGTCGCTCCATCCTGCTTTACGGACCGCCCGGCAACGGGAAGACGAGCATCGCCGAACGGACGTCGCAACTGTTTCGCCAAACCGTCTGGGTGCCCTATGCCATCGAGGTCGGCGGCCATGTCATCAGTTTCTATGATGAAGCTGTGCATCACCCAGTATCGGAGGCTGACGCGGAATCCCATCCGAAAGCAGATCAACGATGGATCGAATGCCGCCGTCCGGTGATCAAGACAGGCGGGGAATTGACCCTCGATCAACTCGATCTCACCTTCAATGCCGGGCCAAATGTCTATGAAGCGCCCATACACTTGAAGGCATCCGGCGGCGTCTTCATCATCGACGACTTCGGGCGTCAGCAAGTGGCGCCGCAGGCGCTCATCAATCGCTGGATTGTGCCGCTCGAGCGCGGATACGACTTCCTGACGCTGCACACCGGCAAGAAGTTCAAGGTTCCCTTTGACGAGTTGGTCGTCTTTTCGACGAATATCGCACCGAAGGACCTCTCCGACGAGGCGGGCTTGCGGCGCCTCAAATACAAGATCTATGTGAACACGCCTTCGCGTGACGAATACATCAGAATTTTCAAATCCTATGCCAGCGGTGCCGGATTGGCCGTCCGTGATCCAGACCTGCACCTGTTCTACGATCGCAAGTACAACGACGATGTGCTAGCGTCTTGCTATCATCCGAAATATCTTTTGGATTTTGTCGGTTCTTACTGCGAGTTCAATGGCATAGAGAGAATCGCGTCGCTCGATATGCTGGACCGCGCCTGGGAAGGTGTATTCACGTCGGAATGATCGCGGACCTTGCGCCGAGCGCGGCGTCCTGATTCAATCCAGTTAACGACTTACGGGGAGTAAACGAATGACCAGCATCCCGAGCATCGACGGCGAAGCAGGCGGCGCGAGACCAAGCAACATGCGAGTGATTGAGCCGAGAGCCTCAAGAAACCCACTCATCGTCGGTCTGCTCCTTATACTCTTGCCCGTGAATGCTGGCGTTCTCATCTATACTGCCAAAAACTCAGCGGATGTTCGCGAGAGCCGCGAGAGCATCGCAGCGCTTAAAAGGTCCATTGAGGGCCTGAGAGGACAAATGGAAAAGCAGTCGGACAAAATCGCGACCAACGCCAAGGCCGACGAACTCGCACTTATCCGTCAACAGATGGATAGCCTGCAAAAGTCCATGTCGATGAACGAGGGGATGCGCAACGACATCAGCGGTGCACGCATGGGCTCGGCTTTGGTCCTGAGCGCGCCCGGCAAGGAGCCGGCGCAGTTTTTCGCACCTCGCATGCCAGCGGAAACTCAAATGCTGGATAGCACTCTTGCGTCCATCGAAGCTGGCGGGATTCCAGTCAATAACCTGCCGCGTTACGAACGAACGCTCTCACCGCAAGGCCAGCTCATCCTTCGAAAGGCTCGGTAAACACCGACTTCGCCGAAATCTCCAAGGCAATCGCCCGGCCAGGGACGACTTGCCTCGCTCATTCTAGGGCGCTCTCATCTCGACACAGACTGCCGATCGCTGAGGGGCCTATCAGCGCTGAGCATACTTCACGCTGTTCTTCATCAATTCGAGATTACGGGCAGTGACTTCGTTCCCGGGATCGAGCTCATAGGCTTTCAGGAAGTACCGCCTGGCAGTACGCAAGTCACCGCGTAACAGGTGAGAGTATCCGATATTGTTGTAATAGACTGGGGTGTTGCCGATCATTCGGGAGAGCTGCTGGTAGGCGCGGTCCGACGTGTCGAAGCGGGCAACCATGTCGGCCGAGGCCGCGAGGCCGAGCCAGGCGGCCGGATCTTGCGGAAACACATCAACCGCTCGCTTGTAGATGGCGTAGGATTTTCCGTAGTTCTTTTCCTGGAACTGCAATTTCCCGTTGGTTATCAACTCGTCGTTCTTATAGAAGGCGACGGCTGAGTCATCCTCGAGGGTCTTTGCACTATCGCCATAAGCAGCGAGGCCATCGCTGGATGACTGGCAACCAGCTAAAATCGCTCCAGCCGCTATCAAAAACGCGATGCACTTGGTCCCAGCTCTGATCTGCAACATTGGCAATTTGATCCCCCATCAGATATTCTTACCAAAGATCCGGATGCGCTCACCGGGAATCATCGTAAAAAAAAGCTAACAACTCAAGAATTTGAGCAATTAGTCACAAAAAAGCGACAGAGGCGGTCTACGCCCGAACGCGTCAGCATGATAAATGCCAACCATTCAAAGTTGGTATCATGCGTTCGGTGATTCTCAGAGTAGAAAATTAATCTACGTCGCCTACCCTGCTCTCAGGTCAAAGGATGGGACGCCCTATGCGGATCGCTATTTTCACACTGATGCGACTTGGGCCATCACTGGCTTACGCGATAGCATCGATGTTCATTCTCAGCATGCTGCTCTTGGAAAGCTTCCCCTCGAGCGCCTCCGTCTGGTGGCTGCATATGACAATTCTTCCTGTCATGCGCGAGCCGGTTTATCTGCTTTTGGCGGTACCCGGCATTGGAATTTGGAGTGCCACCGTCCTGTTGATGCTTGCATCAATTTTTGGGATTCGAGTGGCCCTGAAGCCGCAAAGACACTA
Source organism: Rhizobium etli CFN 42 (assembly GCF_000092045.1). Classification (NCBI taxonomy): domain Bacteria; kingdom Pseudomonadati; phylum Pseudomonadota; class Alphaproteobacteria; order Hyphomicrobiales; family Rhizobiaceae; genus Rhizobium; species Rhizobium etli. Next base: position 355,709 of record NC_007765.1, read on the forward strand.
CCGGTCGGGGTTCATCCATGCCCATCTCGCGCTGATCGCGACCGGTCTGACCATGGGACGGGCGGCAGTCGCGCAAGCCGACCTATCCGCCTTTGCGATGCCACAGCTTCAGCGAGGCGACTGGTCGTTCCTGCCGCTATCCTACTCGCCGCTAGGGACTGTCCTTTTTATATCCGTGTTTTTGGCTTGCGTTTGCTGCCATGTAACAATCATCAAGCGTACAATGTCGTCCCGGTAGAAAAACTTGGCGGCGCATGTCCTTCATCAACTCCGCTCAGTGCTTGGCGCTGAGGATCTCGATCGTCCGCTCGTCGAACTTTCCCTGATAAAAACGTTCGATTGCCCGATGGAAGGGCGAGCCGTGATCGCTGATCGCCGCAAACAAGGTCATCGATGAGCGCAGCTTGAGATCATCAGGCGAGCCGAGGATGTCATGGGCCGATCGGCCGTCGATCGATAAAATCGCCTCGACGCAGCGCAGCAGCCGGCTTGAGAGAGTGGGATCAGCGAGGTAGGCGGCGGCTTCCCCGGCCGAGCGTATGGCATATTTTTCCGCCATTGCAGAGGTGCCGAGACCGGCGATCTGCGGAAAAATGAACCACATCCAATGAGAAGTTTTCCGTCCGGCTTTCAGTTCGGAAAGCGCCTGCTCGTAGATTCCGTCTTGGGCATCGACGAAACGTTCGAGATTGTAATCGATCTTGCCGGCCATGGTTCTCTCCCTTTTGCTGTCAACGCAGCTTGAGCCAGAGGTCTCCGTGCCTGGCGAAGAAACTTCTCCCCTGGGCGAAAATATCGCCCCGGGGTAGTCGGCTTGCTGTCAGCAGACCCTTTCAGCATAGGGGCTGCTGTCGCGGCAATGGCCGTAAGGCTGATGGTGCGGCGTATCACCAGGGGTGGCGGCAATGGCCGATGTCGTCACCGGATCCGTCTCGCTAGACGAATATGCGGCAAAACCGACAAAGCTCAAGACAACCAACGCTGCGACCACGACGATGCGCTCGAAACCGGAAAGTTTCTGGGCGCTGACATGTTCCACATAGTCGCGCTCGCCTGGACCGGCAGTTTGGTCCTCTTTCACGTGGAGGGTCACCATATCCTGGCGACGGCTTAAAGTTTCACAATCTGTCATTATAATTACTCCTGCAACACATGCGGCCGGTCGAAGAGTAAACTCTCGCCCTCGCGTCGAACCGGCTCGCGATGCGTGCATGCATGTGTGTCTTCAATCGTGGCAATTGAAGGGGCCATATTCAAACTCAGTGTTCAAAAATTCGTACCAATAAACGTAAAAGATCGTGAGGCTCTGGCCCGCTCGAATGATCCGGGTTAGTCCTTGGCGGCATCTCTCATCAGGACCGTCCCATGAGTAAATCCTTCGGTGCGATGTCTGTCGCCCAGCTTTCCGTCCTCATCCAAAGCGGCGCCGCCGATCCGGTCGATGTGGCCGAGACGGTGTTCGAATCCATCGCCAATTATGCCGACAAGGCGGTCTTCACCACATTGCTCGAAGGCCGGGCGATGGAGGAGGCGCGTGCCTCCTCCAAACGTTTGCGGGAAGGGCGCTCGCTCGGTCTGCTGGACGGCATTCCGATCGCCTGGAAGGATCTTTTCGACATTGAGGGCCTGCCGACGACGGCAGGGTCCGTCGTTCTGGCCGCCACGGCGCCCGCCAGCTGCGATGCGGCGATCGTCGGTCTCCTCAGGCGGGCGGGCATGGTCGCCATAGGCCGCACGAATATGAGCGAATTTGCCTTTTCCGGCCTTGGCATCAATCCGCATTACGGCACGCCAGTCAATCCGCGCGGCACCGATCTCCCGCGCATTCCCGGCGGCTCCTCGTCCGGCGCCGGCGTTGCCGTCGCGGCCGGGCTCGTGCCGGTCGCGATGGGCACGGATACCGGCGGGTCCGTGCGTATTCCCGCCGCCTTCAACGGGATCGTCGGCTACAAGGCGACATCAGGCCGTCATGTGATGGACGGCGTCTATCCGCTGGCAAAGAGCCTCGATTCGCTTGGCCCGCTCTGCCGCAGCGTCAGGGATGCCGTATGGATCGATGCGGCGATGCGCGGCCTGACCGCGCCTGATGTGATCGAGCGTCCTTTGAGGGGGCTGGAATTGCTCGTGCCCGAAAATGTCGTTTTCGATGCGGCTGAACCCGGCGTTGTCGCTGCTTTCGAGGCAGCTTTGGAACGCTTTCAAAGCGCCGGCGCTTCCGTTTCCCGCACCATCATTCCCGCCTTCAACGAAATCCTTGATCTCATGACGAGATATGGTCCGCTGGTGACGGCGGAGGCTTTCGCCCTTCACCAGGAACGTTTGGCGGGACCGGACGCAGAGCGTATGGACCATCGCGTCGTCATGCGCACCCGCTTGGGGAGCAGGACGACGGCGCCCGATTACATCGCGATCCTCGAAGCCCGCAGGCGCCTCATCGGGGGAGTCGACCGCCTCGTGGGGGACCGTATACTGGCCTTTCCCACCGTCGCGCATGTCGCTCCGCCGATCGCGCCGCTGGAAGAAAATGATGAACTCTTCTTCGCCACGAATAACAGGACGCTGCGCAATACCGCACTCGGCAATTTCCTCGATTGGTGCGGCGCCTCGATCCCCTGCGGTACGGGTGAATCAGGCATGCCGGTCGGTCTGCTGCTTTCGGCGACCGCCAGTCGCGACGAGGCGCTGCTGGGGGCCGCGCTTGCGGCGGAGGCGGTCGTCCGCGGCGATTTCGTCTGAAACTGGCAATTGAACCGCCCGGTGTTTATTGCCATTGATGGCGTGAGGAGATCCTGGAGGACGGCACGTGCAGGTTTTGCAGAACGGATGCTTTGCGGTTTCGACCTGGTCGCTCCATCGGCTGCTCGGCGCCGTTTATGGCTATAGCCCCGATTCCGGCAAGAGTGCGGCGCCGAAAGAGCCCTACGGCCCCGGCGGTGCGGCGCTGATCGACATGCCGGCGGCGCTCGCTGCGCGCGGCATCCACCGGCTGGAGGTCTGCTCCTTCCATCTGCCAAGCCTCGATGCCGCTTACCTAAGCGAACTCAGCGATGCGATGGTGTCGTCGAACGTGCTGTTCCAGACGCTGCTCGTCGAGGACGGCGATCCGAGCCATCCCGAAACGGCCGAACGCGATGTCAGATGGATGGCAGAGTGGATCGATATAGCGGCTGCACTCGGGGCGCAAAGGATGCGCGTCATCGCCGGCAAGCAGAAGCCGACGCAGGAAAACCTTGCCCGCGCCGCCCGACATCTTGGCTGGCTGGCCGAACAGGCGGAAGGCAGCAATGTGCGTGTCGTCGTCGAAAACTGGTTCGATCTGCTGCCGTCCCCCATCGAGATGAACTGGCTGCTGGACCGGCTGGACGGCAAGGTCGGACTCAACGGCGACCTCGGCAATTGGGCTCCGCCCGCCAAATATGAAGGCCTCGCCGATATCATGGGTCGGGCGGAAATCTGCCACGCCAAGGCCGATTACGGCGCTGCCGGCCTCGATGCAGACGATTACCGCAAATGCCTCGAGATGTGCGAGAGAGCCGGCTATGCCGGCCCTTTCACGCTGATCTACGACTCACCCTTCTTCGCCGACGAATGGGACGGCATCCTGCTGCAAAAGCAGTTCATCGAAGATTTCCTGCGCGAGGCGCTGGGGCTCAGGACGGCTTAGGCAGTTGATTATTCCTGACGCGGAAACCTCTGGCTTTCCTCCAGCACATTCAGATCCATGTGATTGCGCATGTAGCGCTCCGATGCTTTCTGCAGCGGCTGATAATCCCAGGGATAATAGGCACCGTTGCGAAGCGCTGCGTAAACCACCCAGCGGCGGGCCTGGCTTTCGCGCACGGCCGCGTCGAAATCGGATAGGTTCCAGCGCTGCCCGGCCTTTTCGACAAGCCGCGCCAAGGTGTCGGCATGCGCCGGATCGGCTGCCAGATTCTCGAGTTCTTGCGGGTCGGTCTCAAGATCGAACAGCATCGGCGGGTCCTTCTCGCACAGCGAGAGCTTGTAGCGTCCGTCCCTGAGGCAGACCAGCGGCGCTTCGGACCCTTCCGCGGCATATTCCATCGGCACGGGGCCGCGGCTGCCGGTGCCTTGAGCAAGCGCTGCGAGATCGCAGCCCTCGGTCCACGGCTTCAGCGAGGCGATATCGATCCCGACGAGGCCGGCGAGCGTCGGTGTCACATCGAGGGTGGAGACGGGCTGGTCGATGCGCTTCGGCTTCCAGCCCGGTGCCGCGATCATCAGCGGAACGCGAGCCGAACCTTCGAAGAAGTTCATCTTAAACCAGAGACCGCGATCGCCGAGCATGTCGCCATGGTCGGACACGAAGAGGATGATCGTATTGTCGGCCATGCGGCTACGTTCCAGCACGTCGAGAATTTCGCCGATCTTTTCATCGACATAGGAGATATTGGCGAGATAGCCGCGTCTTGCCCGCCTGACATGTTCGCCGCTGATGTCGAAAGCATGATGGTCGCAGGCTTTCATCAGACGCTGCGAATGCGGGTCCTGCCGCTCGAAGGCGATCGGCTCAACCGCCGGGTCGAGGGCGGGGCAGTCCTCATAGAGATCCCAGAATTTGCGGCGCGCGACATACGGGTCGTGCGGATGCGTAAAGCTGACGGTCAGGCACCAGGGGCGCTCGTCATGGCCGCGCGAGAGGTCGTACAGTTTCCGCGTGGCGTGATAGGCGACCTCGTCATCATATTCCATCTGGTTGGTGATTTCGGCCACGCCGGCGCCGGTGACCGAGCCGAGATTGTGGTACCACCAGTCGATGCGCTCGCCGGGCTTGGTGTAGTCAGGTGTCCAGCCGAAATCAGCCGGATAGATATCCGTCGTCAGGCGTTCTTCGAAGCCGTGAAGCTGGTCGGGGCCGACAAAATGCATCTTGCCCGAAAGCGCCGTCTGGTATCCAGCGGCGCGCAGATGATGGGCATAGGTCGGGATATCGGAGGCAAATTCGGCCGCGTTGTCGTAGACGCGCGTCCGACTCGGCAATTGCCCGGACATGAAGGAGGCCCGCGCCGGCGCGCAGAGCGGGCTTGCCGTATAGGTGTTGGCGAAACGCACCGAGCGCTCGGCGAGCGATTTGAGGTGGGGCGCGTGAAGAAAATCCGCGGGGCCATCGGGAAAGAAGGTCCCGTTCAACTGATCCACCATCAGGACGAGGATGTTCGGGCGCGCCATGTGAATTGCCTTTTGCTATTTGACGATTTTATTGAAGCGCCTATCATCTCAGCTGTAAAGACAGCTTTTTCTGATAACTGAGAAAAAGGATTTTTATGTCAGAACGACCGCCTGAGCTCGGATGGATGCGCCTCTTCCTGGAGGTGGCGCGGCTTGGGAGCCTTTCTGCGGCTGCAGCACATCTCGGGCTAACCCAGCCAGCCGTCAGCTATCAGATCCGCCGGCTGGAAGAGCAGTTCGGCGTCAGTCTGTTGCGCCGCCGGCAGCGGGGGGTCGAACTGACTGTCGAAGGCGAGCGGCTTCTTGAGGTGACGGCAAAAGCAGTCGGCGACATCGACGCACTCGCCCGCAGTTTCCGGGTCGAGGCCCAACGACCAGTCGTGAGGCTGAGGACCGATTATGCCTTCTCGGCACTTTGGCTGATCCCACGCATGGATGGCTTTCGCCGTCTGCACCCGGAAACGGATATGCAGATTGTCGCGACGCAGCGGCTTGCAGCCGGATTTCGCGACGAGGCAGATGTCGCGGTGGTTTTCGGTACGCGCGACGAATTCGGCGCCGTCGGCAGGCTTCTGCTGCCGGAGAGCATCGTGCCCGTTTGCACGCGCGGGTTCCTCGATCGCAACGGGCCTTTCGATGATCCGAGACAGCTTGCCAAGGCAAGGCTGATCCATCTCGACGCGCCGCTGCCATCGCCCTGGTTCGACTGGCGCACATATCTTGCCGAGTTCTCCGTTCCGCGCGATACCCATGCCGGCCGCGGCGATATCAGTTTCAATACCTATTCGCTGGTCATCCAGGCCGCTCTCACTGAGCAGGGTGTGGCGATCGGCTGGATGGGGCTCGTCGATACGCTTCTTTCGGCACACATGCTTGTCGAAGCCGGCCCGCCGCTCGAGGCGTCCGACCGCGGTTATTGGCTCGTGCCGCCTCGATCTCCAAATGTCCACAGCGAAAGGCTCAGCGCCTGGCTGTCGGATGAGGTGACGAGAAATGGTGAGTAGCGGTTGTATTTCTCCTGGGGAGAAGCCTTGTCATCGGCGATGGCGATCGACATTGTGGGATCGAATCCAAGAAGAAGGTGAATGCATGCGAATGATCGGATATGTCATCGGACTGCTTATGGTCCTGCTTGGGCTGATCTGGATCGGGCAGGGAAGCGGCTATTTTCCCTATCCGGCATCCAGTTTCATGATCGCCCAACCGATCTGGATGCTCTGGGGCGCCATTCTGGCGGCGGCGGGCATCGTTGTGGTCGTCATCATCTCGCGGCGGCGTCGCAGAGGATAAGTTGCTGCTGCCGTTTGGCGGCAATCCGGCCGTTGACGGCCTGTCGAAATGAGGAGAATGGCATGAGCGCAGCTGAAATCGATGGCTTTGCGGACCGGATCAGGAAGGACCAGAGCGGCATGATTTCCGCCTGGGTCGGCATTCCCGACGCCATGCTCGTCAACCATCTGGCGCAGGAAGCCTTCGATGCCGTCGTGCTGGATATGCAGCACGGCATGTGGGACATGCAGTCGGCGGCAAACGCCGTCGCTCAGACGCGTCTTGCCGGCAAGCCGGCCATCGCCCGCATTCCCGTCGGCGATTTTGCGTCTGCTTCGCGGTTGCTCGATGCCGGCGCCTCGGGGATCATCGCACCGATGATCAATTCGGCCGAGGATGCGCGCGCCCTGGTCCGGACGACGAAATATCCGCCCCTCGGCGAGCGCAGCTGGGGGCCGTCCTTGGCGCTGAACCATACCGGCCTGTCTGCCGACGCCTACCTCAAGAACGCCAACGAACTCACGGTCGCCATCGCCATGGTCGAGACTCGCGCCGCTCTCGACGCGATCGACGGCATCCTTGGCGTCAGCGGCATCGACGGCATTTTCGTCGGCCCCGCCGACCTTTCGATCGCGCTGTCGAACGGTGATCAGGTGGCGCCGAACGCCGCCGAGATCGACAGCGCCATGCAGCATGCCGTGTCGCGCTGCCGCGCCCACGGCAAGTTCGCCTGTGCCTATGCCGGCGACGGCGAGCGGGCCGGCGAATTGCTGAAATTCGGCTTCCATCTGGTCATTGCCGGTGCCGAGACCGTGCAACTGCGCGCCGGCGCCCGCCGGGCCATCAACGCCGCCCGCAGGATCGCCTCGGGAAGCTAAGCACGTTCAGCCAGCCGATCTGACTGCAAGCCAGATGACGTGGCGGGCGCCGCGTTTGCGGTTGGCGCGGGTATTGACGACGTCGACGGAAAAACCGCTGTCCTTGAGACGCCGTGTGAAATCCGGATCGGGTCCGGATGACCAGACGGCGAGTACGCCGCCGGGGCGAAGCGCGTCGCGGGCGGCGCGAAGGCCGTTAAAATCATAGAGCCGGTCGTTGGATTTGCGGGTCAGCCCATCCGGTCCATTGTCGACATCGAGCAGGATCGCGTCATAGGCGCTCTTGCCGGCGCAGATCGCCTCGCCGACATCGCCTTGATGAATGCCGACGCGCGGATCGTCGAGGCAGCCGTTGAACACCTCTGCCATCGGCCCGCGCGCCCAGGCGACGACGGCTGGTACCAGTTCGGCGACGGTGACGCCGGCATCATCGGGAAGGACGGCGAGAGCGGCGCGCAGGGTAAAACCCATGCCGAGCCCGCCGATCAGCACCCTCGGCTTCGGATGCGTCTTGATCCGCTCCCAGGACAGTGTGGCAAGGGCTTCTTCCGAGCCGCTGAGACGACTGTTCATCAACTCGTTGGCGCCGAGCATGATCGAGAACTCGCTGCCGCGCCGCTTCAGGCGCAACTCGCCGCCTTCGCCGGGAATGGTCGCCGAATCGAGCTGGATCCAGGGCAGCATGACGGTTTCGCCTCACATGAAAGAGCCGTCCCCTAGCACAGGCAGACGAGCGAAACCAGCAAACCGGCGTCAGACCATCCGCATGAAATGCTCCGGCTCCACTTCGACGATATCGTCCTGCGGCGCGGCCGAACGGCGGCGGATCTCGTCGACCTCATTAGGCCTCAGCCGCGCCTTCGGATCGTCGAATTGGACGTCGGGATCCGGCACGGCCGAGAGCAACAGCCTGGTATAGGGATGCAGAGGATTGTCGATCACTCGGGCGGTGCTGCCCCATTCGACGATCTGACCGGCATACATCACGGCGATATCCTCGGCGACATAACGGGCAGTGGCGATATCATGAGTGATGTAGAGCAGGCCGAGATTCAGCTCCTGCTTCATCTCGTTCAACAGGTTGAGCACGCCGAGACGCACCGAAACATCGAGCATCGAGGTCGGCTCGTCGGCGACGATCACCTCCGGCTTGACGGCAAGCGTGCGGGCGATGTTGACGCGTTGGCGCTGGCCGCCGGAGAGTTCATGCGGATATTTCGGCGCGACGAGATCGGGATCGAGCCTGACGCGCTGAAGCAGTTCGCGGGTGGTGACGTCGATCTCCGTCCCCTTGATGTCCGGGCGATGCAGCTTCAGCGGCCGGCGGAGATGGTGCGCGATGGTATGGGCGGGGTTCAGCGAGGCGAAGGGATCCTGGAAGATCATCTGCACTGAGCGGCGGTAGCGGGCGATTTCGGCGGAATTCGCCGTCTCGACCGGCCGGCCCTTGTAGAGAATGCGGCCTGATGTCGGCAGATATTCGCGCATCGCCATGCGGGCGCAGGTGGTCTTGCCGCTGCCGGATTCGCCGACGAGCGCCAGCGCCCGACCAGCGCGCAGCGAAAACGAGATGGAGCGGGCAGCATGAACGGCGGAGGCGCCGTGGCCGAACGTCTTTGTCACCGTGTCGAGCGCAAGGATGGCTTCGCTCATAGCAGCACGCCTCCATGCAGCGAGGGAAAGGAAGCCCAGAGCTTCTTCGTGTATTCGTGCCGCGGCGTCCGGTAGATCGCTTCGGCGGTGTTTTGCTCCACCAGCCTGCCGGACAGCATGATGCCGATCCGGTCGCAGAACTGGACCATCAGTCCGAGATCATGGGTGATGAAGAGGACGGAGAAGCCGAAGCGGCGGCGCAATTCGTTGATGCGCTGCAGGATCTCGCGCTGAACGACGACGTCGAGCGCTGTCGTCGGCTCGTCCATGATGACGAGCTTCGGGTCGAGCGCCATGCAGATGGCGATGACGATGCGCTGGCGCATGCCGCCGGAAAACTGGTGGGGATAATCGCGCATCCGGTCAGGCGCGATGTCGACGAGCGTCAGCATCTCGGCGGTGCGCTCGCGGGCTTGCGCACGGCTCATGCCTTTATGGGCCCGCAACACGTCATAAAATTGCGCTTCGATGCGCAGCACCGGGTTCAGCGAATTCATGGCGCTCTGGAAGACCATGGCGACTTCGCGCCAGCGGAAGGCGGCAAGCGCCTGCCGGTCGAGGCCGAGCACGTCGCGTCCGTCGAGCAGGATGCGGCTCTCCTTGCGGATCAGCGCCGGCGGCCTGTGCAGGCGGCTGACGGCGAAGGCGATGGTGCTCTTGCCGCAGCCAGATTCGCCGGCAAGGCCGAAGACCTCGCCCGGCGCCACATCGAAGCTGACATCGTCGACGGCGCGGAAATCTTTCTCCTCGCCGATATAATCAATCGAAAGATTCCTCACAGACAATAGCGGCTGGGTCACAAGCGGCCCTCCCCGGAACGGACGAGCAGCGACCAGCGCTTCAGATGATTGCCGGTGCGCAGCCGCGGATTGGCGATCTCGTCGACGGCGAAGTTCAGGAGCGACATGCCGATGCCGAGAAGAGCGAGCGCGAAGCAGGGGGTGAGGATATCCCACCAGGCGCCGACCGAAAGGGCGGAAGCCTTCTGGGCATTGTAGAGCATCGTGCCCCAAGAGATCGCCTTGGGATCGCCGAGGCCGAGGAATTCCAGCGTCGCCTCGGTGATGACCGCGAAGATGACGCTGCCGATGAAATTGATGCCGACGATCGATATCACATTGGGGAAGATCTCGAATGTCATGATGCGCCATTGCGGCTCGCCCATCATCGAGGCCGATTTGACGAAATCCTTGTGTTTGACGGAAAGCGTCTCGGCGCGGGTGACGCGGGCGCCCCAGGCCCAGGAGGTGGCGCCGAGGATCAGCGCAATGACCAGCGGGCTTGCCTGGCCGATGAAGGCGGCGAGCACGAGCAGCAGCGGCAGGTTGGGAACGACCAGCACCATATTGGTGAAAAAGCTGATGATCTCGTCGATCTTGCCGCCGCGATAGCCCGCGATGATGCCGAGCGCCGTGCCGACGAGGGTGATCAGCAGACCGGCGCCGAAGCCGACGGCAAGCGAGGTGCGGGCGCCGTAGAGCAGCCGGGCGAAGACGTCCTGGCCGATGCGGGTGGTGCCGAGCAGATGATCGAGCGACGGCGGCTGGTGCGGCCTGCCGGTGCGGGCGGCGGGATCGTATTGCGTCAGCAGCGGCGCTGCGATCGCGACCATGATGATGAATGCGATGATCAGAAGGCCAACCAGCGCCTTGCGGTTCCGAAGCAGGGTCTTCATCTCACGCTCCCTTCAGCCGCGGGTCGAGCATGACATAGCTGACGTCGACGATGAAATTGGCGATCAGCATGGTCGCGGTCATGATCAGCAGCTGGCCCTGGATGACCGGGTAATCGCGGGCGAGGATCGCCTGGTAGAGAATATTGCCGAGGCCGGGATAATTATAGACGACCTCCGTCACCAGCGAGCCGCCGAGGATGGTGCCGATGGCGATGGCGAGGCTGGAGACGGTCGGCAGTAGGGCGTTGCGCGCCGCATACCAGAGCATCACATGGCGGTCGGACAGGCCCTTGGCGCGGGCCATGACGATATAGTCCTCGCCGAGCAGGTTGATCATGTTGTTGCGCATGGTGACGGTGAAGCCGCCGATCAGCACGGTGCAGAGTGTAACCATCGGCAGGATGCCGTGATAGGCGACGCTGCCGAGATACTGCAGGCTGAAGGCCGGATCGAGCGAGGGATCGGCGGCATAGCCGTTCGGGAACCAGCCGAGCGTGAAACCGAAGATGAAGAGCACGATCAGCGAGGTGACGACGGCCGGCACCGAGGTCGCAAAAACCGCGCCGACGGAGACGACGACATCGAACCTGCTGCCGCGCCGCCAGGCGGCGACGATGCCGAGGAAGGTGCCGAGCGCGAAGCTGATGATTGTCGCGGTTCCCATCAGCCCGACCGTCCAGACCAGCGCATGGCCGAGCACGGAGGTGACCGGCAGTGGGAAATATTTGATCGAGCGGCCGAGATCGCCGGTGAAGATGCTGCCGAGATAGGTGAGATATTGCTGCCAGAGCGGGCCGTCGACGAAGCCGAAGGTGAGCTTCAGCGCCTGCAGGCTTTCCGGCGGCAATTCGGCGCCGGCGCTCGAGAACATGATCTGCACGGGATCGCCCGGCATCAGCCGGGGCAGGAAGAAATTGATCGTCGCTGCCGCGATGAAGGCCGCCATATAGAAGACGAGACGGCGAAGCAGAAAAGCCATGGAAACTCCGTCGTGGCGGGAGCGGCGTTCGACACCGCCCCCGAAAACCATGATGATTACTTGACCGGTTCCAGGGCCAGGAGGTTCAAGAGGCGCGCCGAATTGGTGCGCGAGATCGACGGATTGACGAAGGGATTTTCCTTGGTCGACCAGCCGGTGAAACGCTTGGTGTTGTACTGGTACCAGTTCGGATTGTTGAACACCGGAATGACAGGCATGTTTTCGGCGACGATGCGCTGCGCCTTGTTCATCGCGTCCTTCTGCTGGGCGAGGTCGGCGGTATGGGTGAATTCGACGACGAGCTTCTCGACATCGGGGTTGAACCAGCGCTGCGCGGTGAAGCGGGTCTTGCCCTTGTCCGAGGCACTGAAGGCGCGCTTGTAGGGATAATAGGGCGAGGCCGAGGCAGGCAGGCTGTTGATCGCCGCATCGAAGCTGCCGTTGATGAGGTTGCCTGTCCAGACGGCTTCCTCCGGCGTTTCGATCTTGGCGTCGATGCCGACCGCCTGCATGCCTTCGACGGCGATGTTGACGGTGTCGACCCAGTCCGTCCAGGAATTCGGAACGATGATCGAGAAGGCGATCTTGCTGCCGTCCGGATTGTCGCGGAAGCCGTCGCCGTCCTTGTCCTTGTAGCCCGCCTCGTCGAGCAGCGCCTTGGCGGCGTCGGCGTCATAGGTGGCGAACTTGCCGAAGTCGGCCTTGACGGACGGATCCGCCCAGCTCTTGTAAAGCTCGCCCATCAGGCCCGGGTCTTCGTTCAGTGTCGGATAGCCGTAGCCGGCGACGTCGATCATCGCCTTGCGATCGAGCGCCATCGACACGGCGCGGCGGAATTTAACGTCGTTGAAGGCCTTCTTGTTATTCTCGTTCGCGGTTTCCAAGTTGAACAGGAAGGCGACCATGCTGCTCGGCGAATACCAGTAGTGGAAATGCGCCGGATCCTTCGAGACATAGACATTGTCGATATCGGGAATGAAGGAGACGCCCCAATCGAGCGTGCCGTCGGCCGTTGCCGTCAGGATCTGGTTGTTGTCGGCGAGCTGCGGGAAGCGAATGCAATCGACCTTCAGGTGGGCGTTGTCCCAATAGTTCGGGTTGCGGCACTGATCGTAGGTCTGGCCGGTGAAACGCGGAACCTCGGTCAAGGGGCCGCTGCCGACCGGGTTCTCGTTGGCGAAGGTGACCGGATCGGCGACGTCCTTCCAGACATGTTCGGGAACGATCGGCAGCTGCGAGATCTGCTCGGCGGCAAGCGAGCTCGGATTGGCGAGCGTGAAGCGCACGGTCTGGGCGTCGACGGCTTTGACGTCGGTAACGAACGTCCAAATGCTGACGAAGTCGAGCGCCGGGAATTTCTTCAAGTAGGCATAGGTGAAGGTGACGTCGGCTGAGGTCAGCGGCTTGCCGTCCGACCATTTCAGGTCGGGGCGCAGCTTGAACTCGATGCTCTTCAGGTCGTCGGACAGCTTGAAGCTTTCGGCCAGGCGATAGACCGGCTTGTTGCTGTCGAAGCGATTAAAAATAACAAGCGGCTCATAGATGAAGTCGAGCGTCGACTGGCGCGCCGAGGTTTGGTTGAACGGGTTGAAGTTGCGAACCCAGGTCGTCGCCGGTTCGATATTGGCCGTCAGGATCGTCTGCGCCATGGCAGAGCTCGAAAGCAGCGTCAGCGTGGCGACGGCAAGAAGATATTTTTTCATGTTTTATTCCCCTTCTTTTATACGGTGAGAGATGGCGCGCCGGTCAGGAGGCCAACGCGCTTGCAAATATGTCTTCGACCTCGGCATGGGCGGACCGATAGTCGATCTTGAGATTGCCGAGGCGGGCCTTGCCGGCGGCGATCCGCTGCAGTGCGGCGTCGGTCAACGGGCGCGCCGCCTTGGCGGCTGCTTCGCTTTCCCTGATGTCGCCATGGCTATGGAGCGCGATGTCGAAGCCGGCGTCGAGCACATGTTTGACGCGTTCCGGCAGGGACCCGGAAAGCGATTCCATGAAGATGCAGTCGGAGATCAGCACGCCCTCGTAACCCAAGTCCTTGCGGATGAGGTCGTGCATGATCGGGGAGACGGAGGCCGGCAATTCCCTGTCGTAGGCCGAATAGACGACGTGGGCGACCATCGCCCAAGGCGTGTCCTTCAGCGCGACGAAGGGTTTGAAATCGGTAGCGATGAGCGTCTCGCGGCTGGCATCGACGACCGGACGTTCTTTGTGGGAGTCGAGCGTCGCGCGGCCATGCCCAGGGATATGCTTCATCACAGGCATATTGCCGGTCTCCAGCAGGCCGTCGACCACCTCGCGGCCGAGGGCGGCAATGACATCGGGATCGGATCCGAAGGAGCGGGCGCCGATAACCGCGCTCGTTGTCTCGAAGACGAGGTCGAGAACGGGCGAGCAGCCGCTGGAAAGGCCGAGTTCCGTCATCATCGCGGCCATTGCCTGGGAGGAAAGGCGCAATGCTTTTTTGCCGAGCTCGAAATCGCGGCGCGCCAGTTCGGCGAACTGGCCGAAGCTGCGGAAGAGCGGCCAGGGGCCCGCATCGAGGTGCTGGACGCGCCCGCCCTCCTGGTCGGTGAAGACCGGGGCGTCGTCGCGGCCGACGGCTTCACGGAAGCGTGCGATCAGCCGCTTGGTCTGCTCCGGCTCGCGCTGATTGCGCCGGCCGACGAAGAGGCCGAGCGGATTGGTCTCGCGAAACATCGCGAATTCATCATCCGAAAGAACCGGATTGGGAAGGCCAACAAAAAGGGCGAGCGGGGTCGAGGGCAAGTCTAGTGCTCCGGGATCAGATGGTCATTTCGGCATGCTTCTCAGCATGCCTTCGTAAATGCCCTTGTCGGGGGCCTGGATGGTGATTGCGCCTGCGGTCCTGGCGTAAAAATCGACCGGACCGGCATCGCCGATGAAGGCATAGGCATGGCCGAGCGTCTTCATCGTCTCAAGACAGGCGGAAAACAGCGCGAGCCCGATGCCCTTGCCGCGCGCTTGCGGGTCAACGCCGGTCGGGCCGAAGAAGCCGCGCGCCGTCGTGTCGTAGCAGGCAAAGCCTTGGAGCGTTCCGCCTTCGACGGCGATCAGGCAGGCGACGGGCTGGCGGGAGAAGGCGACCGAAATCTCGCTTGCCCAGTTCTCGCTGAAGTGTTCGCGAACCCAGTTCACGACGAGATGCAGTTCCGGGGGGAGGGCCGGGCGGATGGCGGCGCCGACGCTGTCGGCTCTCTGTTTCAGCTCGGCGAATTTCGCGGAATACAGGCTCACAAGCAGGTCCGGCACCCGACATTCCTCCTGTGATTCCGTTATTACGGAATATATACCCCTATTATGTCATAGACTTGGCGATCTTGCCGAGCTTGTCAACAGGGATTTTCGATCGGCAGCCGCTTTGGCTACGCTCTCAATGCAGGGTAGTTGGCACAAGCGAAAACGGCCCGGGGAGATCCGGGCCGTTCGATGGGAGCTGTTTGTCGATTTGAGTGCTTATGCACCGTCTTTCCAGAGTGCATGAAAATGCTGCACCGGACCGTGGCCTGAGCCGACGGTGAGATTTCCGGCCGCTTCGACCGCGCCGGCGAGGTAATCCTTGGCGAGGGCGACCGCCTCTTGCGCCGGGACGCCCTTGGCAAGTTCAGCAGCCAGCGCGCTCGACAGCGTGCAGCCGGTGCCGTGCGTGTTCTTGGTAGGCACCCGCTGGGCTTCGAACCAGTGCAGACCGTCGGCGGCGGCCAGCACGTCGGGGCTCTCGTCGCTGTCGAGATGGCCGCCCTTGACCAGCACGGCGGCCGGGCCGAGCGCGCGCAGCTGTTCGGCCTGCGCCGCCATTTCTGCCCGGCTCGTCGCGACCGGCTGGTGCAGCAGCGCGGCGGCCTCCGGCAGGTTCGGCGTCAAAACCGTGGCAAGCGGCAGCAGCCGGAGGGTCAGCGCGTCGACCGCTTCGGGTGCGAGCAGGGCGGCTCCGCCTTTGGCGATCATGACGGGATCGAGGACCACAGGGATGCTGCGCCCGTTGCCCTCGGCTGTGGCCAGAGCTCTAGAAAGTGCGGCTGCAACGGCTTCGGCGATCTCGGCATTGGCGATCATGCCGATCTTGATGGCATCGACGCGCACATCGGCAAACACGGCATCGATCTGCTCGGCGACGAATGGAGGCGGCACTAGATGCACGCCGGTGACGCCTTGCGTATTCTGCGCCGTCAGTGCGGTCAGCACCGCCATGCCGTAGACACCGCGGGCGGAAAAGGCCTTGAGATCGGCCTGGATGCCGGCGCCGCCTGAGGGATCGGAGCCGGCGATGGAGAGGACGTTGCGGATCATGCCGGGACCTTTCGGATTTCTGCGGCGATGCGGCGGGTGGCGGCTTCCGGATCCGGCGTGCCGCAGATGGCGGAGACGACGGCAAGCCCCTTGGCGCCGGCGGCAAAGACTTCGGCCACATGCTCCGCCTTCAGCCCACCGATGGCGACGGACGGCACCGGCGAGAGCTGCACCAGCCTGGCGAGGCCGTCAAAGCCGATCGGCTGCTTGTGGTCGGCCTTGGTCGGTGTCGCAAACACCGGGCCGACGCCGGTATAATCGACGAGATCGGGATCGACGGCAGCGGCGAGCGCCTCGGTCTCGACCGAGAGGCCGAGGATCATTTCGGGGCCGATCAGCTCCCGCGCCGTGCGCGCATCCATGTCCTCCTGGCCGATATGCAACCCGTCGGCGCCGATGGCGATCGCCGCCTCGACATCGTCATTGACGATGAGGCGGGCGCCGGTGCCACCGAGCGCCTGTTTCAAGGCGCGGCCGGTCTGGATCATCTCCGAAGTGCCGGCTCTTTTGTCGCGCAGCTGCACCATCGTTGCGCCGCCGGTAACGGCAAGACGCGCGGTCTCGACCATGCCGATCTGGGCGCAGAGATTCGGATCGAGCACGAGATAGAGCGAAAGGTCGAAAGCCTTCATGCGAGCGATACTCTCGCCCTGGCATCCAGCGCTTCGCCGTCGAGCGCAGCCAGCGCATCGAGGAAGCGCCAGGCGAATGAGCCGGGGCCGGCCGCGCCGAGTGCGGCATCCTCGCCGGCGACGGCAAAGGTTGCGAGTGCCGCGACCGTCGCCCCGAACAGATCTTCGGGCGCTGTGGCGGCAAAGGCGCCAATCAGGCAGGTGAGCGAGCAGCCGAGCGCGGTGACCTCAGGCATCAGCACCGATCCTCCCTTGATGCGCACCGCTCTCTCGCCATCGGTCACGAAATCGACGGCGCCGGTGACGGCGACGATGGCCTGCTGCCGCTCCGCGAGCCGCCGGGCCGAATCCTCCGCCTGCTCAACCGGATCGCGGCTGTCGACGCCCTGGCCGCGGCTCTCCCCGCCGGCAAGCGCGATGATCTCGGAAGCATTGCCGCGGATGATCGTCGGCTTGAGCGCCAGCAGATCGGCGACCGCCTGGCGACGGAAGGTGGTCGCATAATGGGCGACCGGATCGAGCACCCAGGGTTTGCCGGCTGAGGCCGCCGCCTTCGCCGCCGCCTGCATACCGTCGATCCACTGCGTCGAAAGCGTGCCGATATTGACAGTCAGCGCGCTCGCGATGCCGGCGAATTCGCCGGCCTCCTCTGGTGCATGCACCATGGCGGGCGAAGCGCCCGATGCCAGCAGGACATTGGCCGCGATGTTCATGGCGACATAATTGGTGATGCAGTGGACGAGCGGCGGCTTTTCGCGCATCGCGTCCAGCATGGCTCCCGAAGTTTTTTTGCTCTGCATAGCGCCCTTTCAGGCGGGGCAGGCGCGGGGCGCGTCGACGGCGATGCCCCGAGCGACTCCCTCCGCCGGCATTATCCGGTTCAGGTTCGAAGGGTGCTTCTCAGCCCGTCTGTCGACGAACGCCCCTGTCTCTCATCGCGCTCTTTTTCGCAGAGAAGGACGCGGCTGTCATCCCGAAAATGACGTTTCGCCTGCCTTCCGACAAAGCTGGTTGAAGGGATCACAGCGTTCCTCAACTTAAATCATGCAGATCCGTCGTAATCGCTGCCCCGATTGAAAACTCCGAAAACTGCACTGTCAATCCGCTGCGTTCCGGCGTGCAGGCGGTCGGCCCGACCTCATATCTGTCGGCAATCGGGAAGGGCGCTAACCGCAGCAGCGGCCAGCGGCTGCCGTCGCTGGAGGCCTGAATGCGTAGCGCGCCGGCTGCGACGGTAACGCGGATGTGGAAATCCTCAAGTTCCTTGAAGGGCTGCGAAACGGACCAGTCGGACTTGCCGTCGGTGACGACGGTGCTGAGGAAGGCTTCGCCGTCGGTGAATTCGACGCCCGTCTTGACCCAGCGTTTTTCGTCGAGGCGCACCATCAAGCCGGCCTGGTCGTAGAGGGTGCGGAACTCGCCTTGCACGCGGATCTGGGCGGTGAAGCTATCGGCGGTGGGGAAGGCGAGGAAGTGGCCGCTGTCGCGGGTGAAGCCGTAATAGGTCTCCCGCCAGAAATCGGTCTTCTCGCCTGTCGTCAGCGTCAGACCGGTTGCGTCGGCGTGCCAGCTTGTCGGTTCGTTCAGCCATTTTCCGTCGTTGAAATCGATGTCCATTCCATCCTCGCTTTATTGAAGCCGCGGGCGCTGCCGATTCTTCGCGCCCGCATAATGCGCGTGCTTCGCGAAGGCGGCCAGCCGCCCGCGGTTCGGCGGTGTTGGCCGTCGAGACCCTCGTCTCACGACATAATCCGTGGGCTTCCGCTTGACACGATTACTTCATCTCTTATTCTGTTACAAAAATATGAATTACATAATTGTGGAACCTAACGGGAGCCCTCATATGAAAACGCTTGTCGCATTCCTGCTCGGCACCGCGCTCGTCGCTCTGCCTTCGACCCTGTTTGCCCAGGAAAAGGGCGGCGTCATCAATGTCGCGACGATCGGCGAGCCGCCGACGCTTGATCCGATGTCGTCAACGGCCGATCTCGTCGGCATCGTTACCCAGCATATTTTCGAAACGCTCTACACCTTCGACAAGAGCTGGAATGTCACACCTCTTCTGGCCGAAAGCCTGCCCGAGGTCAGCGACGACGGCAAAACCTATACGATCAAGCTCAGGACCGGCATCAAGTTCCACGACAATAGCGACATGACGTCCGAAGATGTCGTCGCCTCGCTGAACCGCTGGATGAAGATCGCCTCGCGCGGCAAGCAGGTGGCGGGCTTCATCGACAAGATCACGGCTGCCGATCCCGCGACCGTCACCATCACGCTGAAGCAGCCCTATGCGCCGCTGACCTCGCTGCTCGCCTTCAACAATTCGGCGGCGATCATCATTCCTGCCGAAAAACAGGACGAGCCGATGAAGGAGTTCATCGGCACTGGCCCCTACATGCTGAAGGAGCGCAAGGCCGACCAATACATCCAGCTCGTCCGCTTCGACGGCTACAAGTCCCCCGAAGGCGACAGCAACGGGTATGGCGGCGCCCGCCATCAATATCTCGATGAGATCCGCTTCGTGCCGGTGCCGGATCCGAACACCCGCGTCGAGGCCGCTATCTCCGGCCAGTATGATTATGTCGATTCGATCCCGGTCGAATCCTACGACAAGCTGAAGGACTCGACGGCCTCGCAGCCGGTCATGCTGAAGCCCTTCGGCTATCCTGTTTTCGTCTTCAACACGAAGGAAGGTGTTGCCGGAAATGTCGAGGTTCGGAAGGCCATCCGCCAGGCGCTCAGCATGGAAGACATGCTGGCCGCCGCCTTCGGCAGCAAGGATTTCTATGCACTTGACGGCGCCATCTACCCGAAAAGCTTCTCCTGGTCGACCGATGCAGGTGTCGAAGGCGCCTATAATGTCGCCGATCCGGAAGGGGCGGCGGCCGCCGCCAAGAAGGCCGGTTATAATGGCGAGCCGATCCGCATCCTGACCAGCCGCCAGTACGAATTCCACTACAAGATGGCGCAGGTGGCCGCCGAATATCTGAAGCTTGCCGGCTTCACCGTCGATATGCAGGTGGTGGACTGGGCGACGCTGACGCAGCGCCGCACCGATCCGAAGCTCTGGGATATCTACATCACCCACAGCCCCTTCCTGCCGGAGCCGGCCTTGATCGGCTCGCTCTCGACCAGCTCGCCCGGCTGGTGGGACACGCCGGCCCGCAAGGCTGCCGTCGATGCCTTCACCTCTGAAGTCGATCCGAAGAAGCGGGTGGCGCTCTGGGCCGATGTCCAGAAGGCTGTCTATGCCGATGCGCCCTTCATGAAGATCGGTGATTTCAACGCCGTTTCGGCGAAATCGGTTAAGCTCGAAGGCGTCGATCCGGCCCCGTGGCCGTATTTCTGGAACGCTTCGATCAAGAAGTAAGCATCGCCGCCGGTGCCGGCCCTCCGGGTTCGGCGCCCGCTTTTCTGCCGCATTTGCAAGGGCTTGAAGGCCAGCATTGATGATCCGCTACATCCTCCAGCGCCTGTTCGGCATGATCGTCGTGATGTTTCTCGTCGTCACGATCGTCTTCGTCATCGTGCGCGTGACGCCGGGCGATCCGGCCGCCGTCATGCTCGGGCCGGATGCAACGCCGCAGGATATTGCCGATCTCAGAAGCAGGCTCGGCCTCGATCAGTCGCTCGGCCTGCAATATCTCTATTATATCGGCCAGCTGCTGAAGGGCGATCTCGGCCAGTCGATCTTCCTCAACATGCCGGTCACTTCGGCGCTGCTCGACCGCGCCGAGCCGACCTTCTTCCTGACGCTGTTTTCACTTGCCATCGCCAGCCTCATTGCGCTGCCGATCGGCATCTATGCCGCCTATCGGCGCGGCTCCTTCGTCGATCAGGCGGCAACGACGCTCGCGATGTTTGCCGCCAGCATTCCGAGCTTCTGGCTCGGCCTCATCCTGATGCAGTTCTTCGCCGTCAGGCTCAACCTCTTCCCGGTCTCGGGCTATGCCGGGCCGGGCTCGACCTTCGCCGACCGTATGTATCATCTGACGCTGCCGGCCTTTGCGCTCGGCATCGTCTCCTCGGCGCTGATCCTGCGTTTCACCCGCGCCTCGATGCTCGACGTGCTAGGCGATGATTATATCCGCACGGCGCGCGCCAAGGGGCTGGTCGAGCGCAAGGTCATCCTCAAGCACGCGCTGAAGAATGCGCTGATCCCGATCCTGACGGTGCTCGGCCTGACGGCGGCGGTGCTGATTTCGGGCGCCGTCGTCACCGAGACCGTCTTCGGCCTGCCGGGCGTCGGCAATCTCGTCGTTTCGGCCGTGCTGCGCCGCGATTATCCCGTCATCCAGGGGGCGCTGCTCGTCATCGCCGCCCTCTACGTGCTGATCAATTTTGCGATCGACATGCTCTATCTGCTGGTCGATCCGAGGGTGCGCTACTGATGGCCGATATCGCAATCAAGCCCGCCGAGAGAGAGGGCAGCAAATTCCTCCGCCGCCTGCTGAAGCGCAAGACGGTGGCCTTCGGCCTGCTGATCCTGGCGATCTTCGTGCTGCTGGCGGTTTTCGCGCCTATCGTCGCGCCCTATTCACCGTCCAAGCTTTCGATCGTTAACCGGCTGAAACCGCCGAGTGGCACCTTCTTCTTCGGCACCGACGAGTTCGGCCGCGACGTCTTCTCGCGGACGATCTTTGCCGGCCGCCTGTCGCTGCTGGTCGGGGCGGCGGTCGTCAGCCTGTCTGCGGTGATCGGCGTGACGCTCGGCCTGCTCGCCGGCTTTTTCCAGAAGCTCGACACGCCGACCGCCCGGCTGATCGATGCGATGATGGCGTTCCCCGATATTCTGCTGGCGATAGCCCTCGTCGCCGCCCTCGGCCCGTCGCTGACCACTGTCATCATCGCGCTGTCGATCGTCTATTCCCCGCGCCTTGCCCGCATCGTCCGCGCGTCGACGCTGGTTATTCGCGAATTGCCCTATGTTGAGGCGGCCAAGGCGCTCGGCATTTCCACCTTCCACATCATGACCCGGCATGTGCTGCGCAATCTGCTGTCGCCGATCCTGGTGCAGGCCACCTTCCTCTTCGCCAGCGCCATGCTGGCTGAAGCCGGCCTCTCCTTCCTCGGCCTCGGCGTCAGCCCGGAGATCCCGACCTGGGGAACGATGATCGCCGCCGGCCGGCAATATATCGGCCAGGCCGACTGGATGACGCTGTTTCCCGGTGTGGCGATCATTCTCTCGGTGCTGTCGCTGCAGATGGTCGGCGACGGCCTGAGAGACATGCTCGACCCAAGACTTCGCAAGGACCTTTAATCCGCCGACCTAAATCGGCCAATCCGAAACCAAATTCGCCAATCCAAATTCGCATGACAGGAGTTTGCGTGAATCAATTTCCCAACGCCGCCGGCAAGGTCGAGAATTCGCCTTACCAACGGTTAGCCGCCCTCGGAATCAAGCTGCCGCCGCCGCCGCCGCCGATCGCCAATTTCGTGACGCATGTGGTGGAGGGTAATATGCTCTATCTCTCCGGCCAAGGCCCGCGCGAGGCAGACGGCTTCCTGCATGCAGGCAAAGTCGGCGCCGGCGTCGGTGTCGACGAGGCCTATCGACATGCGCGGTTGACCGGCATCAACCTGCTCGCCGTCATGCAGGAGGCGCTGGGCGATCTCACCCGCGTTAAGCGGGTGGTCAAGCTGCTCGGCATGGTCAATGCCGTGCCTGAGTTCGAGGATCATCCGAGCGTCATCAACGGCTGCTCGGATCTGCTGATCGCGGTCTTCGGCGCGGCCGGCGAACATGCCCGCTCGGCCGTCGGCTTCGGTTCGCTGCCGGGCAACATCACCGTCGAAATCGAGGCCATCGTCGCCTTGAATGGCTGACGAGAGCTTGCATATTTGGAGCAGCGTTTATCCCACGGCCCGTTCCTCGCCCCAGACTTCCGGAGACCTTCATGCCCAATGATATCAGACCTTCGCTCGGCCTTCGCCCCGTCATCAACGTATCCGGCACGATGACCAGCCTCGGCGCCTCGATCGTCGTGCCGGAGGCGATCGAGGCGATGGCAGCGATCCTGCCGCATTTCGTCGAGATCAACGACCTGCAGCGCAAGGCCAGCAGCGTCATCGCCCGGCTGACCGGCGGAGAAGCGGGCTTCGTCACCGCCTCCTGCTCAGCCGGCATTTCGCTGGCGGTCGCCGGCGCCATCACCGGCGACAATCTGCTGGCGATCGAGAAGCTGCCGGACGTCGTGCCCGAGAAGAACGAGGTGTTGGTGCAGATGGGCCATGTGGTGAGCTACGGCGCGCCGGTCGATCAGGCGATCCGGCTTGCCGGCGGCAAGGTGGTGCTTGTGGGGCAGGCGACCTCGACGCATCGTTTCCACATGGAAAAGGCGATCACCGAGAAGACTGCCGCCGCCGTCTATGTCGTCTCCCACCATGTCGTCGATTACGGCCTGCTGAACCTGAAGGAATTCATCGAGATCGCCCATGCGAGGGGCGTGCCTGTGATCGTCGATGCGGCCTCGGAATACGATCTGAAGATTTTCCTCGAGCAGGAGGCCGATATCGCCCTCTATTCCGGCCACAAGTTCCTCGGCGGCCCGACCTCGGGCATCCTCGCCGGCCGCAAGGAACTGGTGCGCAACGCCTTCCTGCAGAATATGGGCATCGGCCGCGGCATGAAGGTCGGCAAGGAAAGCATTTTTGGCGTCATGGCCGCACTCGAAGCCTGGGAGCGCCGCGACCATGCCGGCATCCGCGAACGCGAGACCGGCTACCTCAATCTGTGGAAACGCACACTCGACGGCCGCCCCGGCATCACCGCATTGATCGAGCCCGACCCGACCAACAATCCGCTCGACCGGCTGCGCCTGATCGTCGATCCCGAGCAGGCCCATATCACCGCCTGGGATCTCGCCGATGCGCTGGCGAAGGGCAGCCCGCCGATCATCGTGCGCGATCACGAGGTCGAACATCGCTATTTCTATCTCGACCCGTGCAACCTGCATCCGGGCCAGGAGGTCATCGTCGCAAACCGCCTGGCCGAGGAACTCGACAAGGCGCGCGCTTCCAACGAGATCATCGCAACCCCGATCGAAAACCGCAGCCGCCACCGCTTCGACGGCTTGCTGCGCTGGCCGGATTGATCCTTAGGAGGAGCCGCATGGGCAGCGTCCAAGCACAATCGATCGAGACCGCCATCCCCGTCCTTTCCGTCGAGGGGCTGACGACGTCCTTTCTAGTCGATGGCGCCTGGAAGCCCGTTGTCCGCGACGTCTCCTTCACCGTAGCGCCCGGCGAAACCGTGGCGATCGTCGGCGAATCCGGCTCGGGCAAGAGCGTCACGTCGCTGTCGATCATGCGGCTGCTACAGGCGGAGGTGAGCCGCATCGAGGGCCGCGTCATGCTCGGCGGCCGCGATCTCCTGGCCTTGCCGGAACATGCCATGCGGCAGGTGCGCGGCAATGAGGTGGCGATGATCTTCCAGGAGCCGATGACATCGCTCAATCCGCTCTTCACCATCGGCGACCAGATTTCCGAAGCGCTGCTCTGCCATTCCGATATGAGCCGGGCCGAGGCCAGGGCTGAGACGACCAGGCTCCTGGAAAAGGTCCGGATCCCCTCCGCCGCCTCGCGTTTCGATGAATATCCGCATCGTTTTTCCGGCGGCATGCGCCAGCGGGTGATGATCGCCATGGCGCTCGCCAGCCGGCCGAAGCTCCTGATCGCCGACGAGCCGACGACGGCGCTCGACGTGACGATCCAGGGCCAGATCCTCGATCTCATCAAAATGCTGCAGGAAGAGGAGGGGACCTCCGTTTTTTTCATCACCCATGACATGGGCGTCGTCGCCGAGATCGCCGACAGGACGGTGGTGATGTATCGCGGCGAACAGGTCGAAAGCGGCGCCACCGCCGATATCTTCCACCGCGGCAGACATCCCTACACACGGGCGCTGCTGTCGGCCGTGCCGGTGCTCGGCTCGATGCAGGGCCGGCAGAGGCCGCTGCGTTTTCCCGTGGTCAACACGGCGACGGGCGAATCGGACGTCCCCGCCGAGGCAGCCGATACGGTGGCAGTGACGCCCGTCCTGGAGGTGAAGAACCTCACCAAGCGCTTCGACATCCACTCCGGCCTGTTCGGCCGGCTGACGAGCCGCGTGCACGCGGTCGAAAACGTCTCTTTCGATCTCCATGCCGGCGAGACGTTGTCGCTCGTCGGTGAATCCGGCTGCGGCAAATCGACGACAGGGCGGGCGATCATGCGCCTGATCGAGCCGCAGGCCGGTTCGGTGCTCGTCGAGGGCAGGGAGGTGCTCGGCCTCGACAGGAAGGAGCTGCGCGAAATGCGCAAATCCGTGCAGATGATTTTCCAGGATCCCTTCGCCAGCCTCAATCCGCGCATGACGGTGGGTGCTGCGATCGCCGAACCCTATCTCGAGCACAGGATGGGCAATGCGAAACAGGCAAAGGAGGTCGTCGCCGATCTCTTGGTGAAGGTTGGCCTCTCCCCGGATATGGCGGCGCGCTACCCGCATGAATTTTCCGGCGGCCAGCGCCAGCGCATCTGCATCGCCCGGGCGCTCGCCCTGCAACCGAAGGTCATCGTTGCCGACGAAAGCGTTTCGGCGCTCGACGTCTCGATCAAGGCGCAGGTCATCAACCTGATGCTCGACCTGCAGCAGAGCCTCAACCTCGCCTTCCTGTTCATCTCCCATGACATGGCGGTGGTCGAGCGTGTCAGCCACCGCGTGGCGGTGATGTATCTCGGCGAGATCGTCGAGATCGGCCCGCGCGCCGCCATCTTCGAAAATCCGCAGCACCCTTATACGAAGAAACTCATCGCCGCCGTGCCGGTGCCCGATCCCGACCGCCGCCACGAAAAGCGCATGGTGGCGAACGACGAGATCAAGAGCCCGATGCGCCCGATCGACTATGCCCCTCCGAAAGCCTCCTATCGCGAGGTCGGGCCGGGCCATCTGGTTATGGCCGATCGCTCCTCCGGACTGGGAGTTGCCTAACGGATCAGCGGCGCATAAAGCAGATGCAGAGACAAATGCTTGGAAAGCCGCGCCGATGAACAAGACAGAGTATTTTTCCACGCTCGGCGGTCTGCCGCCGCAGAGCCAGCTGCTTTCGGGCCGGGCCGTTTTCACCACGGCTTACGCGGTCATCCCCCGCGGTGTCATGAGCGATATTGTCACGAGCCTCCTTCCGCATTGGACGGGAACGCGGGCATGGGTTCTCTCCCGGCCGCTTTCGGGCTTCTCCGAGACCTTCTCGCAATATGTCATGGAAGTTCAGCCGGGCGGCGGAAGCGATCGGCCGGAACCCGACAAGCGGGCCGAAGCGGTGCTGTTTGTCGTCGAAGGCGGCATGACGGTCGAGCTCGAAGGCGTCAGCCATGCGCTGCGCGCCGGCTCCTTTGTTTACATTCCGGCGGGTTCGGCCTGGCGCCTCACAAATGATGGTTCGGCTCCTGCCATCTTCCACTGGGTCCGAAAGGCGTTTCAGGAGGTCGAGGGGCTGGAGCCGCCGCCGGCGATCGTCAGCCATGAGGACGACCATCCGATCCGCGCCATGCCCGACACCGACGGACGCTGGGGTACGACCCGCTTCATCGATCCGGCAGACGTGCGCTACGACATGCACGTCAACATCGTGACCCTGGAGCCGGGCGCGGTGATCCCCTTCATGGAAACCCATGTCATGGAGCATGGTCTCTACGTGCTGGAAGGCAAGGCCGTCTACCGCCTGAACCAGGATTGGGTCGAGGTCGAAGCCGGCGACTTCATGTGGCTGCGCGCCTTCTGCCCGCAGGCCTGCTACGCCGGCGGCCCCGGCCGCTTCCGCTACCTGCTCTACAAGGACGTCAACCGCCATATGAAGCTCTGGTAGGCCCCGCGTCGGCATGCTGCCGGCGCGTCTGCGCGCACCTGTCCGGTTGCTTGACAGCTCTCTCGATTGCCCGCATCGTCCCTCGATGCAGGATATGGATTCATGGCTGTCAGAGAAGAAAGAGATAGGCCGGAGAAACGCTGCCGAAGCGGTCTTCGAAGATATCCGCACGGCCATTGTCAGTCGGAAACTGGCGCTCGGAACCCGTCTTCCCGCGGAGGTGCAGCTCGCCGAACATTACGGCATCAGCCGGCCGATCGTGCGCGAGGCGCTCCGCTCGTTGCAGACGCTGGGGTTCACGCAAACGAGAACCGGCCGGGGCACTTTCGTCGTTTCGGAAAGCCCGGCGCGGCAGCTCGCTGGTGGCGCCTATTCCGCTCGCGACCTGATGGAGGCGCGCCCCTGCATCGAGATACCGGCGGCGGGCTGGGCGGCATTGCGGCGCTCGAACGAGCAGCTGGCTTCGCTCTCATCCTTGTGCGATCGGATGGATGACGAGGAGGATGTCCAGGCGTGGGTGGGGATGGACGCTGAATTTCATGGAGAGATCGCCGAAGCCTCCGGCAATGCGATCTTCAGGAAAGTCGTCGCCGATGTCCGCGGCGCTCTTTCGACGCAATCGGAATTGGTGGAGCATGTTCGCGGAAGGCGTAAAGCCTCCAACGCCGAGCACCGCCGGATTCTGGAGGCGATCGCCGCAGGCGGCGAGGCGGATGCACGCGCCGCCATGGCGGAACACCTGCTGGAGGTAAAACGGTCCATCATCGGGATTGCCGATGAAAAGCGATCTGCGCTGAAGGTATGATTTCAATTTGCACCCGGAGATCCGGCTGCGCTGCCGATCAAATGCAAACCGATGAACGATCTAGAATACTGGCTATCCGATTCCGCGATCCTCAGCCGAAAAAGCGCCTCGGAACTGGTTTTCGAGGAGCTGCGCAATCTCATTCTTTCCGGCCGTTTTGCCGCCGGCGCCAAGCTGCCGTCGGAAGCGAAGCTCGCGGCAAAATACGGCGTGAGCCGCCCGATCGTGCGGGAAGCGCTGCGCTCGCTGCAGATATTGGGGCTGACGGAGACGCGGACCGGGAGCGGAACCTATGTGCTCGCCGCCGCCGGTGACGGAGATATCCGTTACGGCAATTATTCGGCGCGGGATCTGATGGAGGCGCGCGCATTCGTCGAGGTATCGGCTGCCGGCTGGGCGGCGCTACGCCGAACCGACGATGAGCTGTCCCGGCTGCTTCACCTGTGCGACCGGATGGAGCAGGAAGAAGATACCGGAGCCTGGGTGCGGCTCGATTCGGATTTTCACGGGCTGATCGCCGAGGCATCGAAGAATGCCGTCTTCCGCGACATCGTCGATGATGTCCGCGAGGCGATGGCGCAGCAATCCGGCCTGCTGACTGCCTTTGGGCCACGGCGTGAGGAATCGAACGAAGAGCATCGCGCGATCGTCGACGCCGTCCGCAAAGGGGCGGAGGCCGAGGCCCAGGCGGCGATGGAATTTCATCTCAAGAAGGTCGAGGCGGCGGTCAGCCGCATCATCGGAGCCGACCCTCGGTAAAGCTTCCCTGAAGCCTTGCTCGCGCTACTCCCGCTTCCCTTTCACTGACTGTCTCCCCCATAGACGCAGCCTCGAACGAAACACTCTTGACGGATGCGCATCTCTCCATCTATTCCAAACCTATCAGACCGCATAGCAGATTAACATGTTGCTGACAGCTATGCGGAGGGGCGGCCGGGAGGTTGCCGAACCCATAGGGAGGAGAAATGACAGTCATGGAATCCACCAGAACCGAGGCCGATGGCCAAGTTTTCGCCGAGGAAGACCTTGGTTATCACAAGGCGCTGAAGCCGCGGCAGATCCAGATGATCGCCATCGGCGGAGCCATCGGCACGGGGCTGTTCCTCGGGGCCGGCGGCCGGCTTGCCGCTGCCGGTCCGGCACTTGTGCTGGTCTATGCCTTGTGCGGCTTTTTCGCCTTCCTCGTTCTGAGAGCCCTCGGCGAACTGATCGTCCATCGCCCGACCTCGGGCTCGTTCGTATCCTATGCCCGCGAATTTTACGGCGAAAAGCTCGCCTTCGCAGTCGGCTGGATGTATTGGCTGACCTGGGCGATGACGGCGGTCGCCGACGTCACCGCGGTCGCCCTCTACATGAATTTCTTCAAGGCCTATGTCCCGTGGATCGCGATGATCGATCAGTGGGTGTTCGCGTTCGCGGCGTTGGTCCTCGTCCTCTCGATGAACCTTTTGTCGGTGAAGGTCTTCGGCGAACTGGAATTCTGGTTCAGCCTCGTCAAGGTTCTCGCCCTCCTCATCTTCCTGATCGTCGGCGTCTACTTCGTCGTCACCGGCACGCCGATCGACGGCCATGTCCCGGGCCTGAACACGATCACCGATTTCGGCGGCATGTTCCCGAACAGCGTCCTGCCGGCGCTGGTGGTGATACAGGGCGTGGTTTTCGCCTATGCCTCGATCGAGCTGATCGGCACCGCCGCCGGGGAAACCGAAAACGCCCGCAAAGTCATGCCGCGGGCGATCCGCACTGTCGTGCTGCGCCTGGTCGTCTTCTATGTTGGCTCGGTCCTGCTGCTGTCGCTGCTGCTGCCCTACACCGCCTATAAGGGCGGCGAGAGCCCGTTCGTCACCTTCTTCGGCAAGATCGGCATCCAGGGCGCCGACGTCGTCATGAACCTCGTCGTGCTGACCGCCGTCCTCTCGTCGCTCAACGCTGGCCTCTATTCGACGGGCCGCATCCTGCATTCCATGGCCGTTTCCGGCTCGGCGCCGGCGGCGCTGGCGAAGATGAACCGGTCGGGCGTGCCCTATGGCGGGATTGCGGTGACGGCTGTCGTGACCGCCTTCGGCGTCGTGCTGAACGCCGTCGTTCCGGCGGAAGCCTTCGAGATCGGCCTGAATGTCGCCGCCCTCGGCATCATCGCGGCATGGGGCGTTATCGTCCTGTGCCAGCTCAAGCTTTGGCAGCTGTCGCGGCAGGGCAAGCTGGCGCGGCCTGAATTCCGGATGTTCGGCGCGCCTTATACCGGGCTGCTGACGTTGGGCTTCCTTGCCATCGTCGTGATCCTGATGGCCCTCGATTATCCGGTCGGCACCTATACGGTCGCCTCCCTGCTGCTGATCATTCCGGCGCTGGTGGTCGGCTGGCTACTGATGCGTGAGCGCATCCACATGATAGCCGCCGAACAGGGCGATGAGCGCGGCGGTTTCGATCTGGCCTGACACTGCCCGGTAACCCGAGCTTGCTCCGGCGGCTTATGCCGCCGGAGCGCGGCATGAATGGAGAGAGAAATGACCCCGAGTGAGGATTTCGTCGTCACCGATCGTGGCGGGATCGTCGAGAACAGCCATCGCGTCCACGCGGCTGTCGTCGATGCGAAGGGCAGGCTGCTCTACGCGCTGGGAAATCCGACGCGTATGACGCTCGCCCGGTCTGCGGCGAAGCCGGCGCAGGCGCTCGCCATACTGGAGACGGAGGGTGTCGCGGGGTACGGCTTCGATGATGCGGATATTGCACTGATGTGCGCGTCCCACAGCAGCGAAGATCGGCATATCGCGCGCACGCGCGCCATGCTGTCGAAGATCAAGGCCGAGGAGGCTGATCTTCGCTGCGGCGGTCATCCTTCCCTGTCCGAAATGGTGAACCGCTCCTGGATCAAGCAGGACTTTATCCCGACGGCGGTTTGCAGCAATTGCTCGGGCAAGCACGTCGGCATGCTTGCCGGCGCCCGTGCGATTGGAGCCGGCACGGATGGCTACCACCTGCCGGATCATCCGATGCAGGGGAGGGTCAAGCGCACTGTCGCCGAACTCTGCGATCTGGATGCCGGGGACGTCGAATGGGGAACCGACGGATGCAATCTCCCGACCCCCGCTTTTCCCCTGGATCGTCTGGGGCGCATCTATGCCAAGCTTGCTTCGGCAGCAGATGGGAGCGATGCGGGTGAGGGGCAGTCAACGCGCTGCGCGGCGCTCGCCCACATCTTCCGGGCAATGGCGCGTCATCCTGAAATGGTCGCGGGCGAGGGACGTTACTGCACGATGCTGATGCGCGCATTCGACGGCGCCCTCGTCGGCAAGCTCGGGGCCGATGCCAGCTATGCGATCGGCGTGCGGGCCTCGGACGCAACCAGGCAATTGGGAACAGACGGTGCGCTCGGCATCTCCGTCAAGATCGAAGACGGCAATCTCGAAATGCTTTACGCCGTCGTAACGGAGCTCCTCGAGCGGCTCGGCATCGGTTCGCCGGATGTCCGCAGCCAGCTCGCGTCGTTCCATCATCCCCAGCGCGTGAACACGATGGGTGTTACGACAGGCGGGGTGTCTTTTCCGTTCAAGCTGCGCGGATCGAAGTCGAACGTGGACGATCCTCGCCTTGCCGCCGTTGCCCGATGACGCCTCCGGACGTGAGTCGCGTCTCCAGCCATTCTCTTCTTTAGCCTGCCGTCGCAATACACCCCACATCGCCCCACTCGAAAGTTACTGCCATGACGACATCCGATATGACCACTATTCGCGTTGAGCACGACCTGATCGGCGACCGCGACGTGCCGGCCTCGGCCTATTACGGCGTGCATACGGTGCGCGCGGTTGAGAATTTTCCAATTACCGGTCAGACGCTGAAGGAATCGGCGGATCTGATCGCCTCCCTGGCGGCGATCAAGCAGGCGGCGGCCGAGGTCAATGTTAGCCTCGGCCTTCTGGATCAGCAGCGGGCCGACGCCATCGTCGCGGCTTGCATCGAAATCCGCGACGGCGCGCTGCACGACCAGTTCGTCGTCGATCTGATCCAGGGCGGGGCGGGAACCTCGACCAACATGAACGCCAATGAGGTGATCGCGAACAGGGCGCTGGAAATACTGGGGCACCGCCGCGGCGAGTACCAGCACCTGCATCCGAACGAGCACGTCAATCTCTCGCAATCCACCAACGACGTCTATCCGACGGCACTGAAGCTCGCCGCATGGATCGGCGTTCACCGCCTCGTCGACGCCATGGCGATCCTGCGTCGCGCATTCGCGGCCAAGGCGGTCGAGTTTGCCGACGTGCTGAAGATGGGCCGCACCCAGTTGCAGGATGCCGTGCCGATGACGCTCGGCCAGGAATTCGGAACCTACGCGCTGATGCTGGCGGAGGACGAGGCGCGCCTCTTGGAAGCGGTCTCCTTGATCCGTGAGATCAATCTCGGCGCGACCGCGATCGGCACCGGCATCACCGCCCATCCTCATTATGCCGCGCTGGTGCGCGAGCGTCTTTCGGCCATTGTTGGCATCGATCTGGTGACGTCACCTGACCTGGTGGAGGCGACGCAGGATTGCGGCTCCTTCGTGCAGCTTTCGGGGGTTCTCAAGCGCGTGGCGGTCAAGCTTTCCAAGACCTGCAACGATCTGCGGCTGCTATCCTCCGGCCCGCGCGCCGGCTTGAATGAGATCAATCTGCCGGCGCGCCAGGCCGGCTCCTCAATCATGCCTGGAAAGGTAAACCCTGTTATCCCCGAGGTCGTCAACCAGGTCGCCTTCGAAGTGATCGGCAATGACGTGACGATCACCATGGCCGCCGAGGCAGGCCAACTGCAGCTGAACGCCTTCGAGCCGGTGATCTTCTACAGCCTCTATCGCAGTCTCAGCCACCTGACCAATGCCTGCCTGACGCTAGAGGCGAATTGCATTCGAGGGATTACCGCCAACCGCGACCGGCTGCGGCAGACGGTCGAGCAATCGATCGGCATCGTAACAGCGCTCAACCCCTATATCGGCTACCGCAACGCCACAGAGGTTGCGCTGGAAGCGCATCATTCGGGACGGGGGGTCTATGAAATCCTTCTCGAGCGCGGCCTGATGCAGAAGGAGCATCTCGATGCGGTGCTGCGCCCGGAAACGCTGACCCGGCCGAGCGAGAAGCTGTCCTTCTCGTAAGGCATCCGGCGCATCTTGCTTTCGGGCGACACTCATATGTTCGCGATCACGCCGCTTTCGCTTGCGGCTTGGCAGCCTTGACATGGGTTACGCTGCGGCGGCCGTCGATGCTGACGGGAATATCGCCGTCAACCGTGGCGCGGCGCACGACGCGGTGCTGGTCACCATAGTCGTTGACGGCATAGTGTTGGGTGGCGCGGTTGTCCCAGATCGCGACATCCCCGGCCCGCCAGCGCCAGCGCACGGTATTTTCCGGCGCCGTGACGTAAGACTGGAACACCTCGTAGAGTTTCGCGGAATCGCTCTTCGACAGGCCGACCAGGCGCTGAACGAAGTTGCCGAGCAGCAGCGATCTTTCGCCGGTTTCCGGATGGACACGCACGACCGGATGCTCGGTCTCGTAGATGGTCGAAGTGAAAACCTCCTCAAAATGCTTCTTCTCTTCGGCTGTGGCGCGAGGACGCACGGCCGCATAGTCATAGGCATTGCTGTGAATGGCCCACAGATTGTCCGCCAGCAATTTGAGCGGCGCCGGCAGGCTTTCATAGGCGGCGTGGGTGTTGGACCAGATCGTGTCGCCGCCAGCCGCCGGGATGACGACGCCGCGAAGCACGGAGAATTTGGGATAGGCGTCGACGAACGTGACGTCGGTGTGCCACTGGTCCGCCCGGCCGCCGCCGCGGCTGGAATCGAGATTGAGGATGGAAGCCGTGCCGGAGACCGGTCCCTGGGTCGGATGCGGTACGAGATCGCCAAGGCGGCGCGCGAAAGCTTCCTGTTCGGAATCGTCAAGATGTCCCTGATCGCGGAAGAAGATGACCTTGTGTTTCAGGAGAAGCTGGTTGATGGCTGCCACCGTTGCATCCGAAAGCTCTCCGCCAAGACGGATGCCTTTGATTTCGGCTCCGACACGGCCGGTCAGGGAGACGACATCGGAATCGGGAATGATCTGATTGACGAGAACCGGATTGCTCATGGAAATCTCCTGTTGATAGGTGAAGAAGTCGGCAGGTCATATGCGCCCAAGGACCATCCATTGGGCGTCCGCAGTCTCAACGCTGAAGTCGACAGGGCCATGGAACAATATAATCTATAAAATCTGTAGACAATAATTTCTAATTTTGGCCGGGTTCGTGAAACAGTCGCTTCGATTCTCTGGCCTAGCGGGCAGGCTGGCGGTCGCGGTCATTTCTACATATCTTCCGCCGTAGCGGGAGATCGCCGCGCAACATGCATGAGGCCATAGACCGGCGCCCGGAAAGGAACTTTCGATGGCAACTGTGAAACTTCTATCGGATCAAGAGGCTGCGGCCATTCCAGCCGTGCAAGCTGTGTTCGATGATATCAGGGCGACACGCAAGACCGATTTCATCAACAATTTCTGGCGTGCTCTCGCAAACGATCCCGCAAATCTCAAACGGGTATGGGAGACGCTCAAATCTGTCATGACGGTCGAAGGCGCCATCGATCCGTTGACGCGGGAGATGATCTACATCGCCGTGTCGACGGCCAATGCCTGCCAATACTGCATTCAATCCCACACTGCAGCCGCCCGGGCGCGCGGCATGACCGATGCCCAGCATGGCGAACTGCTGACGATCATCGGCCTTGCTGCGCAGACAAATCATCTGGCTCTCGCTATGCAGGTTCCGCCCGATCCGGAATTCGAGGTGCGATAGGAAACGACGCTCGGATCAAGCACATGCAACCAGTCCCGTCCGCAATCTGCCCGCATCATCAAATGCGGGTGTGTCGCATTCCAACTTTGTTTAGCTTTGCGGCTACCTCTTAGAGCGCCTTCAGCATGATGCGATTACTCCCCGCTGAAAGCGCTCACATGTGCCTTTGACAGAATAACAAGCTTGTCCGGTTTGACGTTGCGATAGTTGCGTCGCGTGCCGCAGACGGCTCCTCCGTCAGCAAAAATCTCTAAAATGCCCTTGTCGTGGATGATTCTCAGATCCGTCGCATCGGCAATCACCGCGGCGTAACGGATGGATCCGTCGTCTTGCGGGAGCTGCACGGAGATACTTTGACCTTCCACCACGATGGAAAATGACATTTGTCCAGCTTCGGTCGCGGTGATCCTTGTTCCGTCGAGCATCCCGTTCAGCCGGATATCGATTGATGTCTCGTCCAGAACATATCTGCCGGGCTCTGCGGAAGACAGAGGCGCGTGAGTGAGGGCCTCCTCCACTTCGTCAGCGGGTCTCATACATATCCTGTTGCGCGCATCCAGCGATAGCTGGCGGGGTAAGGACAACTCGCCGGAATACGGCGATCCGGCAGGCTTGCGGAACTCCCAATTGAAGAGCCACGCAAAGGCAATCTGCCTGCCACCTGTCGCGAAGCTCTGCATCGCATAAAAGTCGCTGCCGAAATCGAGGAGTTGCAGGGCATCGGAGTCCGGAATGAAGCGGTCATCGACGAAATCTCCGACGAGCCCATAGAGCAGGTTGTGTCGCCCGCTGTCAGGGTCACAGTGTCCGACAAGTCCCATGATCAGCACCCATTTGCCGTCGAGGGGAAAAAAGTCGGGGCATTCAACTGCTCTGGCGCCCTGCTCGCGGAAGAAGGGTGGTGCACGGTACAGCGGTTCCAGGTATTTCCACTCAAGCAGATCCTCCGAACCGTAAAGCAAGACTGCCGGGTCGCCATGAATAGAAGCGCCGAGCACCATGCGATAAGCGCAGGAGGCTTCATCCCACCACACCTTTGGATCGCGGAAATCGTGCTCAACGCCTTCGGGGCGCTGCTCGAGCACGGTCGAGATGCTCTCCGCCTTGATCATCCGACGGTCCGGCCGGGCAATCTTCTGTATTTCTCGGTAGCCTTTGAAAAGGTCATAGGCAGGCAGGCGTTCCGTATAGAAGAACATCAGGCTGCCATCCCTGTCCTGAAATGCATTGCCGGAGAATGCGCCTCCGGTTGCACCGAGACGCCAGAGGTTCTGCTCCGGATGGAGAAAAACCGGCATGTGTGTCCAGGTGAACAGGTCAGGGCTGGTAGCATGGCCCCAGTGCATTGGCCCCCAGTCGCCGCCGCATGGATGGAATTGATAAAACAGGTGCCAGCAATCGCCGATCCTGCAGAGACCCACGGGATCGTTCATCCAGTTGCGACAAGGAGAAAAATGAATTCGAGGCCGCTGAGAATCGCTTCGCAACCATGTGTCAATTTCCTTTCCTGCGCGAATTGGAATTTCATCCGTGCTGAATTCCCATAACTTTATGCCGGCCTCCGCAACAGTTGCCGGATCGTAGGAGTAAGCCCAAAGGAATGCTTCCGGGCGATCCCATTCAACGACGACGCTGCCGGCCTCGCGGTGGTGGTAGGAATAGTATGATGGATGAGCTTCGAAAGCGGGCACATGCCAGAGGGTCTCATCTTGTTGTGAAATGGTGACCGCCCCAGGGCCGACTGCCCAGAATTCCAAACGCTCGCCCGAAGCAAAAGAGACAGTCGCTTTAGCCATTTGGAGACGCAATCTGTGAAACGGCCGGTCCGAAGACTGGCCCAAGTTATTCTCGGGAAGAGGACCTGTGGTCCCACACCGGCGGGAGAGGCCTGGCGGCTGCGGGTTCTATTGCCCAAGAACCGGAGTGCCCCTGAATGCATTTACCGTTCTGTTCATCACAACTTGTTCGTCATTTCCGGAGTCCAGGACTGTATTCCGTACGGATTCCTTCTGCACCAGCACAGTTGTTACGTCTAGTAATGTCGAATTCCCGGTCGAAAGCAACGCGCTCACCTGTGTTGAAAAGCAGGCGCTGTTTGGCGCATCGCTCTTGTCCTTTTGAGATATTTCGGTTGCAGCCACAATGTGGTTGCTGGCTATGTAGTTGCCACTACCGGAAACTACATTGATTATGACAGGCTTTGCTGCGGGAGGCCGAATATATCGAGCATCTATTATTTCCGATATATGGTTCGCGATCAGCGAATTGTTGCTTCCGTCAATCTGCAAAAGTCCGAACAGATCATCCAGGCCATTGTCGTACTTCTGCATCGGCGTCCATGGCTCGCGATCTCGCAGAAAGTGATTTGAGGAGACCAGATTCTCGCAGCAGTTGGCAGCAAAAACCAACATCCCTGGATAAAAGGAATGGAACCTGTTTCCTGTCACCGAGGAACGCACCACGCCGGAGAAATGGATACTGCTCGCTCCTCGAGGAAATACGTTGTTTGAGGATACAAGAATGCCCGCGTAATTCTCAGCGTAGATAGAGTACCCTCTATATCCGGCGCCGACAAAATTATTTGCTATTCTTGAGGCCTGCCCCATACCTTTCAGTTCGATACAGTTGCCGCACTCTGCGATGAAATTGTTATCTATCGCGAGCGCGTCTCCATCATGAACGATAACTCCGTGCTCCAGGTAGACAAGACCCATCCCCGTTATTCGGAAGGAGTCATTGGCGCTGCCCACGTAAATTCCCGTTTTGCCGTTCCTGTATGTATTTTCTGCGTCGTTTTGCCCCGAACCATCGTCGGTGAAATGCAAGCCATCGATGCAAAAGTCAGCAAATTCCACAGAGCTTATACGAGGATTTCCGCTGCGCTTGACATAAAACGCGGCACCAGCAGCCTCACCGTCCGCAGCCTCTGGAGACGTGTCCACAAGTATACGACTTCCACCCGGCCACACTTCGTGCCAGTGGGCCAACTCGCTTGCGGGTGTGTTGAAGCGGATGCTTGACGACGTAAAACCATGCCCAGAGCCAACGATTTTCAGATAGCTCACGTCTATAACGACTTGAGTGAAAAGACGATAATCGCCTGGCGGTATATAGATAACCGATCCAGGTTTGCCGCCGTCATTTGCATCGGCAACGGCTTGCCTGTTTTTAATATCCGCAATGATGTCATTGATGACCGCGCCAATATCCTCGCCAGGATTTCCTGCTGCATATTTCGTGACGTCGTAATAATTTTCGCTAACCATTTGTAATGTCTCCTCGGGCAGCGAAGTTAATCTTGTTTTCTTTTGGCTATGCCATCACCAGATGCTGGTGCGGGTGTCCGGATCAAAGAAGTGAAGTTCTTCGGCATCCACAGCAATGCGCGCGATGTCACCTGCTCGCACTGGGCTCTTTGGGGAAAAACGGGCTACAGCAGCTTTTTCGTCGCCGATGTCGGCGATGGCGTCCGGGTCGCCGGCATCCACCCAAGGTGCATCGATATTCAGATGCACCATGGATTCAGAACCTAGCGCCTCAACAAGAGTGACCCGGGCCGAGATCTCGGCCGAAGAAGGCCGGATTGCAGCGTCGTTCATGTACTCCGGCCGGATACCGAGGAGGATTTGACGGTTAGACGCACCATTGAGCGAGGGACGGCATTCGAAAACCCGGTCAGGAATTTCGAAACTGTTGCTGCCCAGGGTCACAGTCCTTCCATTCAAAACGGCCTCGTACAAGTTCATCGAGGGCGATCCGATAAAGGCCGCAACAAAGACGTTATCAGGGCGACTGTACAGATTTTGCGGTGTGTCGACTTGCTGCAGCACACCGCCTTTCATGACAGCGACACGGTCACCCATCGTCATTGCCTCGACCTGATCGTGAGTGACGTAGATCGTGGTGACGTTGAGTTTTCTCTGGAGCCTGGCAATCTCGGCGCGCATCTGCACACGCAGTTTTGCATCGAGATTGGACAGCGGTTCATCCATCAGGAAGGCGGACGGCTGGCGGACGATCGCCCGACCCATGGCGACGCGCTGCCGCTGGCCACCCGAGAGCAGCGCCGGCTTGCGGTCGAGCAGAGCCGTCAGTTCGAGGACGCGCGCGGCCTCGTCCACGCGTCTGGCAATGTCGGATTTTGGCAACCCTGCCATTAGCAGTGGAAAGGCGATGTTTTCGCGCACGGTCTTGTGCGAGTAAAGCGCGTAAGACTGAAAGACCATGGCGATGTCGCGATCCTTGGGATCGACATCGTTGACGACCCTGTCCCCAATCCTGAGTTCGCCGCTCGAAATGCTCTCAAGGCCGGCGATCATCCGAAGCGCCGTCGATTTCCCACATCCCGAGGGACCGACAAACACCATAAACTCACCATCCCTGATGTTGAAATTCAGGTCGTGCAGCGCATGAAAGCTGTTGCCGTAAATCTTGTTGACGTTGCGTAATTCTATACCGGCCATATCTCCGCCTCCCTCATCCTTTTACAGCGCCGAAAGTCAGGCCGCCGACGATCTGCTTTTGAAGTGCGAGTGTTACGATGATGACGGGCAGTGAATAGAGCACGGCCGCCGCCGTCATCGCTCCCCAGGCCAGGCCATAGACTGAGTTGTATTCAGCAATGACGATCGGTGCCGTTTTGGTCGCCTCCGACGTCAGCAGTAGTGCGTAGAGGAACTCGTTCCAGCTCGTGATGAAGGTAAAGAGCGCGGTGACCGCGATTCCGCCCGTCATGATCGGAAGAATGACTTTCAGAAAGGCCTGGAAACGGGTGCAGCCGTCCATGCGCGCCGCCTCTTCGAGATCCTTCGGAACGCCTTCGAAGAAGGCTGCCATAAGTAGAATCGCAAGGGGTACCGCGGCTGATGTATGGGCGAGCACCAGACCGGGAACGGTATCCAGCAGACCGAGCGACTTCAGAAGCTGGAACAATGGCACGCCGAGCGACACCGAGGGCACCATGCGCGTGACCAGCGCGAACAGCAGGAACAGGGTAGTGATCCGGCGCCGGTAGTGGGTCGCGACATAAGCGGCGGGAACCGCCACAGCGAGGGAAAGGATGGTTGTCAGCACCGCCACCGTCAGCGAGCTTGCGAAGGCCCGCGGCAGGGTCGATGATTGCAGGACATCGCGAAAATTCTCGAAAGAGATGACGACGGGAAAGAAGCGCGGCGGAATCTGCTGGACATCCGCTGCCGGCTTGATCGACGTCATGAGCAGATAGACGTAAGGCAGCGCATAGGACAGGACGAGGACGAGGGCGGCGGCATTGATCACGATGCCGTTGAGATGGAGGCGGCGGGCACTAAGCATGGACCGGCCTCCATATCTTCCAATAGGCAGCGGCGGCCAGAAGCATCATGACGATCAGAAACAGCGTGCCGGAGGCCGAGGCCTCGCCGAGATCGCCGAAGCGCACCATGCGCTGATAGATGTTCATCGAAAACACTTCAGAAGCGTGGTTGGGGCCACCTTGGGTCTGGATCCAGATGAGGTCGAAGGTCTTGGCCGCATCCACCCCACGCACGATGACGACAACGGCGATCACCGGGCGCATCAGCGGCAGCGTGACATGCCAGAAGCGCTTGAACGCATTCGCGCCGTCGATTCGCGCCGCCTCCAGCAGGTCTTTGGGAATGTTTGTCAATCCGGCATAGGAGACGAGGGCGACAAAGGATGTCGTCAGCCAGATATCGGCAAAAGAGACGGAATAGATGACGATATCTTCGTCGGACAACCAGGCAATCGCATCGGGATCGCCGATGACGCCCAATTGGACGAGCCCATAATTCAAGATGCCGATGTTCCCGACCAAGAGAAAGCGCCACAAGAGGCCGGCGACAATGGGCGGCACCATCAATGGCAGCGTAAAGATCGTGCGGTGCCAGCGCGACTGACCGGCGAGCGCCGTGAACAGCAGAGCGGCGCAGAAGCCGAAGGTAAATTCGAAGAACAGCGCAAAGATCGAGTACTGGATTGTTCTGAATGCGCTTTCCGCGACGCGCTTCGAGGTTAGCGCGTCGATATAGTTCTTGAGCCCGACCCACTCTCGTATGTGGGGAGTAATGGTGTCGACCTTAAAAAGAGAATCGAACACCAGAAGCCCTACCGGGTATGCGACCAGCAAGCCAAGGATGGCGAGGGCTGGCGCAAGCATGCACAGCACAAATCGGTCTTCACCCGACATGGCGCTCTCCGAAAGCTGATGATGCGAGAAGGACCACCCGTCCTCCTCGCCGCCGAGGGACTAGTCGAGAATGTCTTCGATCGTTTCCTTGGCGTCCGTCAGGACCTCGCCGACATCCGCTTTGCACGTCAGGGCCTGCTGCACGGCGGGAAGAACCGCTTCGTCGACAATTTCCTGATATTTTTCGTTCATCGGACGGCCCTGCGTCGCAGGAGCACTCAACGTCTCAAGCAGCGGCGTGAAATGCTCATAACCGGGCTTGCCGGCATAGCTGTTATAGGCAGACTTCGTCGCAGCCAATCCAAGCGGCGCTTCGATACCCAGGGCATTGTTGGCGATTGCGAAAGCGATGAACTTCTTGGCCGCGTCCTTATGCTGAGAGGTCGACGGAACGACATTGTACCAAGGACCCGGAATTGCCGCGATCCCTGCATCGCCGGCCAGCATTGGAACGACGCCGACCTTTCCGCTGACCTTGGAATCGGCGGGCGTCATCTTGTAGGCGTGCGCCCAGAATTTCATCATCGCTGTCTTGCCTTGATAGAACAGGTTCTGAGCCTCGCCCCAGCCGATCTCGTTCACGTTTTCGGGCACGGAATGATCGATGCAGTGCGGCGCGATGTAGAATTCGAGCGCCTTCCTATGCGCTTCGTTGTCGATGATCACCTTCCCATCCTTGTCGAGGATCACACCTGGGGAGCCCGCCTGAAGCACATGCGCCATCCATTCTTCGGAGAAGCTGCCGATGGTGTCGGTGCCCCAAAAGTCGGCCTTGCCGTCACCATCTGTATCTCGGGTGAAGAATGTTGCGATGTCGCGCCATTGCTGCCAAGTCTTCGGCGGGGCGAGGGGATAGCCATATTTTGCCTGGAACGCTTTCTGTTCCTCTGGTTTGTCGAAGAGGTCCTTGCGATAAAAAACAATTTCGGCATTGGCCCACGCAGGCATGCCGATCAGTTTGTCACCGATCTTCGCGTCGGCAAGCAAGGCAGGCGGCAGGTCCTCGCGAACTGCTTCGGTGAAAAGCGGCGCGAGGTCTTCGACATGGCTTGCGAATTTCGCGTTCCACACGACGTCGATCGTTACTACATCGAACGCCGATGAACCGGAGGCGATTTCGGCGGAAAACTTGTCGAAGACGCCCTGATAGGGAACGACGGTGAAGTTCACCTTGATGCCGGTCTCGGCGGTGAACTTCTCTGCGGCGGCCTTCTGCAGCATTTCGCCGCCGCCTTCCACGAGGATATTGATGGTTTCGGCCTTGGCGGAGGCCGCAATGCAAACGAGCGCGAGCGCGCTGGCGCCAAGCAGTTTCTTCATGAATCCCTCCCTTGTTCCGCCGGAGGCGCTTGCCTCAGGCTGTTCCAGTGTGGGGACCATAGGCGCGCTATGACGACGTTGTCAATTACGATTGTCGACGTTGTCAGAAAAATATGTCGACGTTGTCATGGGTGTGGTTTACAACGGACCCGCATCAGGAGAATTGGCG
This sequence comes from Rhizobium etli CFN 42, assembly GCF_000092045.1. Taxonomy (NCBI): domain Bacteria; kingdom Pseudomonadati; phylum Pseudomonadota; class Alphaproteobacteria; order Hyphomicrobiales; family Rhizobiaceae; genus Rhizobium; species Rhizobium etli. The sequence goes on from NC_007765.1 coordinate 397,429, forward strand.
GACATGGTGAGCATCGTCAGCGTCGCAAAAGCGGCCGGGGTTTCGAATAAAACAGTCTCTCGGGTCATCAATGGCGAGCCCTACGTGACTGAGGAAACCCGGGAGAGGGTGGAAAAGGCCATTCGGGATCTCGGCTATATCCCAAATATGGCGGCGCGCCTCATACGATCCAGCCGTTCCAACACCTTTGGGATTATCACCGATTATGTTTCCACGACGCCTTATTCGGTCGATATTGTCCGCGGAATTCAGGACTGGGCCAATGCGAATGGGAAAACCATCCTGATAGCCAACACCGGTGGTTCTTCCGAGCGAGAAGTGGAAATCTGGAAAATGTTCCAGTCCCATCGCATTGATGGAGTCTTATATGTAACCATGTACCGCCGCATTGTGGATCCGGAGTCCGGCGATGTCAGCATTCCGACAGTGATGATAAATTGTCGGCCGCAAACAAGGGAGCTCCTGCCGTCTATCGAGCCCGATGATTATCAGGGGGCGCGAGATCTCACCCGTTACCTGCTTGAACGGGGTCATCGCAGAATCGGTTACATCCGGCTCAATCCGATCCTATTGGGAGCCGAACTGCGCCTGGATGCGTTTCGTCGAACGACAAGCGAATTCGGTCTCACAGAGAACGACCTCTCTATCAGCCTTGGGATGGATGGGCCTGTGGGGGCAGAGAACAACTACGTCTTCGCGGCAGCGACCGAAATGCTCAAACAAGACGACCGTCCGACCGCGATCATGAGCGGCAACGACGAAATGGCAATTCAAATCTACATTGCCGCCATGGCACTGGGATTGCGGATTCCACAAGACGTCAGCATCGTCGGCTTTGACGATTTTCGAACAGTCACCATGGCGCTGAAGCCGGAGCTAACCACAGCGGCGTTACCATATTACGATCTCGGCCGAGAGGGTGCGAAGTGGCTGAACGATTTGATAGCGGGCGAGAAGATTTATCCGGGCAGTCGGGTTGTCTCTTGCAAGCTGGTTGAACGTAGCTCTGCCGCCTTTGGCCCTCATTAGGCGTCGAGAATCTACTGCCTGCCTCGCATGATCACGTCTGGTTTGAGCGCTGCCTTCGACAAAACCTCGATCCGCTGCAGATCGCGCTCGCTCATCGCAATCACAATCCCATCTGCAATCTCCGCCGTCAAAGACGGGGAGAGAGTGACATTCTTACTTTGCAGAAACAGGACACTTCAACTTTGCGGCAGGCGAATCTGGCGTAATCTGTCTTATGGAACTTGAAAGCGCAAGGCAAACGCTGCTGCCTAATCGCTTTGAAAATACGCAGCAATATCAATTGCTTTCGGCGCGTTCCCAAATCAATGTGCGAGGGTTAGCCAATCACCGATCGTTGCCCCAGAACGTCGCGCGAGCCGTGTTGCGGGAACGGCCGGTCGCTCAGTTGCTATGGTCTTTCGCACTTCACGCGGGCTGAGCCCGAATTCATGGCTGAAGGCGCGCGTGAAATTGGCCGCAACGTCGAAGCCGGCGGCCTCGGCAATCTCCGAGATCGGCCTGGTGTCGACCGGGTTGGTCAGATCCGCATAGGCCTGCAGCAATCGACGTTTGCGAATGTAATTGAAGACGCCCCCGCTCGTTTCGAACAATTGGTATAGCCGCGTGCGCGAGATGCCCAGCGCACGGCACATGACGTCAGGCGTCAAGCTGTCTGAATGAAGATTGAGGTGAATATAGCGATGCGCCCGCTCCATCAGCCCCATATTGGTCTGTTCCTGGCCGCGATCCGAACTTGTAGACGATGCAGCGCATGCGACGACCATATCGCCGATCGTCTGGATGATCCGCGGCACCTCCTCCACCGTCAGAATGCCGAGATTGGCTTCCAGGCCATTGATATAGCTGGCGAGCAATTCAGCCAGGCTGCCGGAGAGGACGATGTTGTTGGCGTTCTGCAGGAGAGGCGCGTCACGGCTCAACAGTTCATAGGGCAAGAAGACGAGCACGGCGACGGAATCGGTCATCCGCCCGCGGTACGGATAACCAAGAGACCTGAAAAATATCTCACCCGGGGCGGTCTCCGTTACCTGCCGATTGGCCTCGGTCCAGGCCCGGCCGCTGCGCAGTATGCCGACGTTCCAGTGATCGATCGGGCTCGATCGCAGCATGGCCTGATCGCGGATATAGCTGCAGGACTGCGTGCGCTGCTGGACGATGAGAATATCGCCAAGCTGCCAGGCCGTCTGTTCCGCGAGAAAACCGTCATCCTCTGATTTTCCGTCCGGCAGATGGACATCGACTAGGGGCGCCATGTGTGATCGCCAGGACTGGAACTGTTCGTTCGGTGGCAGGTCGTGCGTTGAAAATCGCAAGGGCACCAGTGCCGGCGTAACCTCCACCCGATGTTCTTTCTGCGGGGACGGTTCGCGCGGCCAGCGGCGCCGCTCCAGGTGGGCCGGCCATACCTGTCCGGCAGCGGGCTTATCTCCAGACTCCGTAGCCATCCACTCCTCCAGCGCGTGCATAAGCTACTTATCATATTCCCTGGCGAGCAGAAATGGACGGACCGATAATTTTCAGGATGCGGCGATAACGACAATTGCCTCCCGTTCCTGTATCTAAATAAGCAATGGTTAGTTCCGACGGACATTCGGAAATTCCAGATATTCACTTGCCAGTGCGATGCAGTTCCAAAGCACTTTCAACGTGATGCGACAGTAATTCACAACAAAATATGCAAGCAGAGGAGGATAGGTCGTGAACTATCGGGGGAATATTCGTGCGCGTTTTGCACGAGCATCGGCTTACGACTGGAATTCTTCTCCGCATAACCATCAGGCGCCAGGAAAAATTCCTGTCGTCTGTCGTGCGGGCTTCCTCTGCTCACTTTCGTGCGAGACGCTCCTGAGGCCGGACATTGGCAAATAGGGGCGCCAAGGGTTGCGCGCAGGCGGTGGCCGTCTGTGTCGATGCGTAAAAGGCCGAGGCTTGCACGCAACCCTTACCATATCCACCCATTGGCGAATTTTTGCGAAGCTGCCCATACCAGTGGCAGTACGGAGGCTAAGATGACCACTGCATGTGATGAGAAACAGATCGAACTGAAGCCGATTTCGAACTGCAGACGAGAGGTCGAAGTCGCGATGGTGGAAATGCTCGTCGGTTTGCAGAAGCGCGGATGGTCGGCTGCGGAACTGGCATTGGAGCTTGCAGATGCCTCCGAAGATCTCGTCATGCTGATCGCCACCAAAAAGCTTCGACCGCATTGATGCATGTCGCCCGGAAGTGTGCGGCGGTTCCGGCATGCATAAAAACAGAACTAATGCGCGTCGCATAAATCAAGTTTCATGCGATGCGCGTTAGAAAAGATCGCGTGAAATTATGCTGTTTCTGGCTCAATAAGACGGCAGCAGTGGCGCGGCGCGGTGATTTCCATCACCCCATTCCGTCGGTCGCCGCGCCGCCGATGGCTTGTCCATGTTCCCTGCGCCGCATCGATGCGGTGCCAGGCCTCCCGTCGGCGGGGCATTTCCTACAGAGCCGAACCGTTTCTGTCGCAGCTTTACGACCATCACTTGTCTACTAATTTTCGATGCGCTAAATTGCAAGAATGAGTTGCATCCGTTTGTGCCGGCTCGATAGGGACGGATGGCTGCAAAGCGATACCTTCGGATGTCAACATGCTCTGGAACCATCGCATCACGCGCATCGTTGTCGGCCTGCTGCTGCTGACACTCGTCGCAGTCGTCTCATTGCCGACGATTACCGGCTTTACGAGCCTTGATGGCACGGTCAATGCACGGTTTGCCGTCGTTAATGCCCCGATCGACGGCATGATCGCGGAAGAACCGCTCAAGGCCGGCAGCCCGGTCAAAGCGGGACAAGCCCTCGCAGAAATCAGAAATACGCGTGTCAATCGCGCAATCCTCGCTTCGCTCGAGGCAGATCGCAACACGGCGCTTGACCGCGTCGCCGCCCTCAAAAAGGAACGAGAGGAACTCTCCGCCCTGCGAGAGGAATTGTCTGCCAGATTGGAAGTCTACAAGCAGACCACCATTGCCAATCTCGAACGCGAAGTTGAAATCCTCAGGAAAAAAGTCGAAGTGTCGCAAGCTCAGGATCTGGTCGCGCAAGTCGACCTGAGCAGGCGGGTGCAGCTCGAGTCTAAAGGCATTCTGACGCAGAAGCTGGTCGAGGCCGCGCGTGCCGCCGGAGCTGCGACTGGCGGCGAGGTCGAAATCAGCAACCTGACTGTCGATCAATTGGAGCAGAGGCTCAATGCGGTCCGCCAAGGTATCTTTGTTTTCGGCGACGGACAGAATGACGTGCCCTATTCGCGGCAGCGCGAGGACGAGGTCGTCGTTCGCATCAACGACTTGAACTCGCGCATAGCGGAAAATGAGACACGCGCGACCGAAGTTCAAAAGCAGCTGGTCAAGGAGGCCGAGCGCGTCAGCAGCCTTGAATCCGCAACCGCATTAGCTCCGTTCGACGGCGTTGTCTGGACCAGGAGTATCGTCAGCGGTTCGAATGTCGTGCTGAACGACGAGCTGATGCGCCTCCTCGACTGTCGAGAGCTGTTCGTGGATATCCTCGTTCCCGAGGTCAATTACGACGAGATCTACCCGGGACTTGTTGCGCAGGTGCGGCTGTTCGGCCGCAGCGATGTCTTCAAAGGCACGGTCATTTCCGTCAGGGGCAATTCGGCTTCGGTCGAGACCGATTCCTTTGCCGCCAGCTTGCCGCCGTCGACGCAACGCAATGCCCGCATTCGGGTTCGCCTCGATCCATCCTTCATGAATAACGACTTTGCGAACTCCTGCCAGGTGGGACGCACAGTGCAGGTCCGGTTTTCCAAACACGGCATCAACCTATCCAACTGGGTCAAAAGCCTGTGGTTCAGTATCTTGTAGCGCTGGTTCCGACCCTAGTCGTTTTGGCTTTCTTTTTCCTGGGGCCGTTCAATTGGTCGCGCCATCACAGCTGGACACGGGCGGTGACCTGCGCCTTCGTCGCAGCACTCGCACTGCGCTACATGTTCTGGCGCTTGACGGAGACAGTGCTCCCCTATCCCAGCGACGGTCCGAGTTTCTACTGGGTCTGGATCCTCTTTGCCGTCGAAGTTTTGGCCTGCTTCGAAGTCATCCTTTTTCTGATATTGATGAGCCGGTATGTCGACCGGAGCGCAGAGGCGGACAGGCTCGGTCGGGTTTTCTTCGCGCGCGACAAGCGTGAACTGCCGACCGTCGATGTTTTCATTCCCACCTATAACGAGCCGCTCGACGTGCTCGAGCGAACCATCATCGGCGCCCGTTCGCTGGATTATCCTGCCGACAAATTGAAGGTGTATGTGCTTGACGATCAACGCCGCGACTGGCTGAGGGCCTATTGCGAAGAAAAGAACGTCATCCACGTCACGCGCGGCGACAACAGCCATGCCAAAGCGGGCAATATGAACAATGGGCTGAAGGTCAGCTCGGGCGATTTTATTGCAATCTTCGACGCCGATTTTGTTCCTTATCGGCATTTTCTTCGCCGGACGCTGCCCTTCTTTTCCGATGACAGCATCGGCATCGTCCAGACGCCTCAACATTTCTTCAATGTCGATCCGGTGCAATCGAACCTCGGCCTGGAGAATATCTGGCCCGACGAGCAGCGCCTGTTCTTCGACGAGATCGCGCCCAGCCGCGACGCCTGGGACGTCAGTTTCTGCTGCGGCTCATGCTCGATCGCCCGACGCAAGGCCGTCGACGCAATCGGCGGGTTTCCGACGGAGTCGATCACGGAGGACCTGCTGACCACTCTGTCGATGCTCAACAAAGGCTACAAGACGCGCTACCTGAACGAGCGGCTGTCGATGGGACTGGCCGCCGAAAACCTGACCGGTTATTTTGTGCAGCGCGAGCGATGGTGCCAGGGCGGTATTCAAACCCTCTACCTGTATAATGGCCCGCTGCGCGGCCCCGGCTTGACGCTCTTCCAGCGGATCATGTTCCTGCCGGCATCATGGCTGGTGCAGTATCTGGTCCGCTTCATGATCTTGCTCGTCCCGATCGTCTATCTCTGGTTCGGCCTGCTCCCGCTCTATTTCACCGACATAGCCGATTATGTCTCGCATCAGGTGCCGCTGCTGGCGGCGTATTTCCTGCTTATGCTGTGGATCACGCCGACGCGTTATCTGCCTGTTGTTTCCAGCGCCGTCGGAACCTTTGCGACATTCCGCATGCTGCCGACAGTGGTCTCCAGCCTGGTGAGACCGTTTGGCAAGCCGTTCAGGGTGACGCCCAAGGGCAGTGGCAACGAGGCGAACCAGTTCGACCGCTACAGCTTCGCCTGGATCGCAGGCATGATCACGATCACCGTCTTCGGTCTGCTGGTCAACGTCGTGCCGGAAACGTCGCATGTGCAAGGCCAGTTTTCGCCGGTCGCGGCCTGGTGGTCAGGCATCAATATCGTCGTCCTGCTCATCGCTTCGCTCATCTGCTTCGAGAAACCCCGGCGCCTGTTTCATGCGTTCAAGCTCGATGAGCCCGCTGTCGTCGACGATGTCCCCGGCCAGATCGTCAGCCTGGCATTGGACAAGGCGGTCGTGGCCGTCCACAACATGGCCAGATTTCAATCCAAATCGGTGATGCTGAAAATCGCCGGCTTCGACCCGATCAAAGCGGAGCTCGGACAGGTCACCCAACGACGAAGCAGCATCAGTCGCGGCGGCGACAGGCAGGCCTATTACCTGCACCTTTATTTCGAGCTCAGCGGCGCTGCTCGCGACAGCATGATTGTCAAACTCTACACCGGCCAATATTCGCGGGACATTCGCGACATCGACAAGGTTGCCGTCTCTCTCAATCTGTTGCTGCGGTCCTTCGGGCGAACGCGCACGTTGTAGCCCGGCTCATGAGAGCCTTCGTGGCGTCTTCGCGCATGCATCAGCCGCCGGCAATGTGTCTGTTTTACCGGCCCCGTTCGGCCGCAGACATTCGTCGAGCCGCCATTCTCGAAAGTTCCCTCATCGCCCGCCACGTCCGCACAGGGAACATTCTGCGGGGCTATCATGACATTTCGGGCGTGCCCGGCCTTGAAGGGATAAGAAAGGGCGCCCGCGATACTTGCCTGGGATAATTGATTATTGAAGGATCGCTCCGAAGGCCGGTGCCGCGGTCACAGCGCAAAGCTCTTATGCATCCCACCTGGTGTGGGAGCTCAGAAGCAGAGACAGGTAGATCTGCCGCCATGACCGGAGTCGCCACTCCTAACGGACTTACTGGCCAGACTGTTCGTCCAGAGTGGAAAGCGCGTCCTGCAGCCTGAGCGCAGCCAGTGCCTTCGTTGCCTCATCGGGGGACCATCCGGCTTCCAGCGCTGCGGAGAGAACCAGGGATTCCGTTTGAAGTTCGAGCTTCTCATACAGCGGCTCGAGGGCCTCGCGTGCGGTGACAACGTGCTGGTCGGGCGGAGTGATGGGTGTCGCAGCAACCGTAGGCATAATGCTCCTCCTTTTGAACGCTAAGGTTCGAAACCCAATTGCAGGCATGCTTGTTCCGTTCACATCACATTTTTAGCCTTATCAGGGCTGACGGGAACTGTTGCGAAACTCCGGACGGTCGCAACTTCGTCCGCCTTCGGCGTCTCTGGGATCGCAGCGAAAATCTTCGCCCGATGTGAACGAACGGACAGGCTACCGCACAATTGTCGAAAGCGGAAGCGACTTGCGGTAATCACCATATTTTGCGGCTTGCATCGCGGATTTTGATAGGAGGGTGAAGAACGCCGCAACCGATTCGCTGACGGGATCTCCAATGACCATCGACGCCGGACGAAATCCGCATCCGATCTATTTTGCCGGCGCTTTTGCCACGGGCGGGCTCCTGACTTTCATGGTGCATCTGAACGGCGAGCTGGCACGCTATGGAAGCCCGCTGTTTTCGTCTTGGACGGCGCACGGCACCGGCATGGTCGCAGCCATCATTCTTCTCCTGCTGGTCCACCGGCGGCGCAAGCCAAAGCCGGAACAAGGCTTGCGGGCGCCTCTCTGGGCCTATTTCGGCGGGCTTTCCGGCGCGGCAACTGTCATGCTGACCTCGACGACGGTCAACTCGCCGCTCGGGCTCTCCGGCACATTGGCTCTGGGGCTGGCAGGCCAAGTCGTCTTCAGCGTCGCGGCCGATAGCTGGGGGCTGTTCGGCATGCAAAAGCGGCATCCCGATACCCGCGATATGGTTGCGCTCGGCCTGGTCGTTGCGGGGGCGGCGCTGATCATCCTGTTCGGGCGAGGTGCGGCGTGACGCTCTTTGTTCTGCTTGCTTGCCTCGGCGGCGTGCTCGTCGGCCTCAGCCGACAGCTCAATGGGCGGCTGAGCGTCTCGACGACGCCGCTGATCGCATCCTTCTGGAATCACGCCATAGGCTTTGCCGCCCTCACCTGCCTCGGTCTCTTCGTCGGCGGCCTGCTTCCTGCGGGTGCTGCCGAGGCGCCCTGGTATGCCTATCTCGGCGGTCCGCTCGGTGTTGTCTTCGTGGCGGCCGGCAGTTGGGCGATTGCGCGGATCGGCGCGGTCAACTCGGCTCTGCTGATCATCGGCGGGCAGATGGTCACGGGGGTGGCGTTTGATTATATCAGCGCCGTGCCGGCCTCCTTCTGGGCGAACGCCTGCGGAATTCTCCTCATCGTCGGCGGAATGATGGTGAGCCGTGGACGGCGCAAGGTCGACCGTCCGCAATAACCGGGGAAGACGTCTGTCGGGCAGCCCGGCGGGGCGCCTCCCCGCCGCCTCAGGTCAGTGCATTCTCAAGCGAGATATTTGGTGAACCAGTCGACCGTTCGCTGCCAGGCGAGCTTGGCGGCAGCCTCGTCGTAGCGCGGCGTGGTATCATTGTGAAAGCCGTGGTTGACGTCGGAATAGATATAGGCCTCGTAGGTCTTGCCGGCTGATTTCAGCGCCGCTTCATAGGCCGGCCAGCCTTCGTTGACGCCCTTGTCCAGCCCGGCATAGTGGAGAAGCAATGGCGCCTTGATCTTCGGCACGTCTTCGGCACGCGGCTGCCGGCCATAGAACGGCACGGCGGCGGCAAGTTCGGGATAGGCGACCGCCGCCGCGTTGGCGACGCCGCCGCCGTAGCAGAAGCCGACGATGCCGACCTTGCCGGTGGTGAGGTCGCTCTTCATCAGATATTCGACCGCCGCGAAGAAGTCGTTCATCAACTTTTCCGGATCGACCTTCTGCTGCAGCTCGCGCCCCTTTTCGTCATTGCCAGGGTAGCCGCCGACCGAAGTGAGGCCATCGGGCGCCAGCGCGATGAAGCCGGCCTTGGCCACGCGCCGCGCCACATCCTCGATATAAGGGTTGAGCCCCCTGTTCTCATGCACGACCACGACGGCGGCGACTTTGCCGGCGGCGTTTTGGGGGCGGACGAGATAGCCGCGGACATCGCCATTTCCTTTCGGCGAGGGATAGGTGATGTATTCGGCGGATATATCAGGATCGGTTGCCTCGACCTGGGTCGCCAGCGCATAATTCGGGCTCAGCGACGCCAGAATAGCGGCCGCGGTGACGCCGCCGACGGCGAATTTGGCCGCGCGATCGAGAAACTCGCGCTTGGTGATCCTTCCATGCGCGTAATAATCGTAGAGTTCGAGCAGTTCCTGTGGGAAATCCTTGGCGGTCATGCGGGTCATGATGGCTCCTCCTGGCCTCGGGTTCTCGCTGCATCCTACACAGGTAAGCGCGCCGCTCTTTTCAATCTTTCGCGAGTTGCGCGTGAGCTTGCCGGCGCAAAAGCGGTCTGCAGCCACGCGTTTGCCTGCGAGATTCCAGCTTCGAACGGGCGCGCTTTCGATCGGGCAAGTGCGCATGCCGCCGGTTGCAGCACCTATCCGGCAGCCGACGATCGGATTATGAAAATTAATTTCATGCTCGCGTCTTGCGGCCCGTTTTCTATTGACGCCTTCCGATTTTTGTCCCAACTTAAAGAAAATAAATTACTTAATCGGGAACTGGATCGGCATGAAAGTGGGCATCATCGGGCTCGGATTCCGGCTCGGCTACCTCGGCTACGTCTTCAAAGCGATCGATAGCAGCTTCGATATCGTCGGCTACGTGGATCCCGATCCGGCCGGCCTTCCCGGTTTGACGGAAAAGGGCATTTCGGCCGGCAAGGCCTACGGCTCGCCGGAAGAGCTGCTCGCCTCCGAAAAGCTCGATCTCTTGATGATCGGCTCTCCCAATCACATGCATCTCGGCCATATCAGGCTCGGGCTGCAGGCCGGCCTCAAGGTCTTCTGCGAGAAGCCGATCGTCACGACGATCGCCGAAAGCATCGAGCTTGCGCATCTGATGGCGAAGTTCGGCCATGAGCGGCTGATGGTCGGCCTGGTGCTGCGCTACTCCCCGCTTTACAAGGATCTGCGCGCCATCCAGGCCGAGGGCAAGCTCGGCCAGATCGTCTCGATCGAGGCATCCGAACATATCGAGCCCTATCACGGCGCCTTCTTCATGCGCGACTGGCGCCGCTACGAGCGTTATTCCGGCAGCTTCATGCTGGAGAAATGCTGCCACGACCTCGACCTTTATAATGGCGTCGTCGGCGCGCGGCCGGAACGGGTCGCCAGTTTCGGCGGCCGCAAGAGCTTCATCCCGGCCAACGACCCGGCCCGCGAGGGCATCAACGACCTCGAGCTTTTCCACCGCAAGCCGAGCGGCTGGATGGGATCGGACAAGGTGTTCGACAGCGACGCCGACATCATCGATTACCAGGTGGCGATCGTCGAATATGAAAACGGCGTCGGCATGAACTTCCACACCAATCTCAACGTGCCCGACCAGTTCCGCCGCTTCGCCATCATGGGCTCGCGCGGCATGGCCGAAGGCGATTTCGTCCGCGGTTATCTCGACGTGCACGAGCAGCTGACCGGCAACAAGATCGTCGAAAACAAATATGCCGCCACCGAGCTCTCGCAGCATTACGGCGCCGATGAACAGATGGCGAGCGACCTCTTGGAAAGCGTGCGCACCGGGCTCGAACTGCCGGTGTCCACCCTGAATGCGCTCGAGGCCGGCATCCTGGCGCTGGCGATGGACGAAGCGAGGATGAAGAAAACCGTCGTCGACCTGCGTCCGATCTGGGACCGCTTCGACGAGGCCCTTCACGCAAGAGCGGCTTGAGGACGGCGGCAAGATGAGTGTCCAAAGAAGCGCCTTCATCTTCGCCTGGATCCTTCTTCTTCCGGCTGTTCTTTATGTCCTCGCCATCGTCGCCTATCCCCTGGTCGATACCTTCATTCTCTCCTTCACCGACGCGTCGCTGAAGAAGACGACCAATTGGGTCGGCTGGATCAATTACGAGAAGATCTTCAACGCCACCTTCGCCGAGGTGATCCTGCGCACCTTCGTCTGGACCTTCTTCTCGGTGGCCCTGAAAATGGTGATCGGCACATTCGGCGCCTGCATGCTGAACGCCGCCGTGCCCGGCCGCTCGCTGTTCCGGCTCCTGACCATGCCGCCCTGGATCGTGCCGATGGCGATCGGCATCTTCATGTGGGGCTGGATGTATAATGGCCAGTTCGGGATGATCTCCGGCCTTTTGCAGCGCTTCGGCCTCGTCGATGGCCCGGTCGCCTTCCTCGCCTATGGCAGCACCGCCTTCTGGGCGACGATCGTCACCGATGTCTGGATCGGCGTACCGCTGGTGACGATCTACTTTCTGGCTGCGATCCAGTCGATCCCGAAGGATCTCTACGAGGCCGCCTGGACCGACGGCGCCGGCCGCTGGTACCGCTTCCGCCGCATCACCCTGCCGCTGATGGTGCCGGCCATCATCACCATGTCGATGCTGTCCTTGATCGCCACCTTCAACTCGTTCGACATTATCTGGATCCTGACGCAGGGCGGCCCGAGCGGCGAGACGACGACGATGATAATCGATACCTATCAGACGGCGATCGGTTCGAAAAAATACGGCGAAGGTGCGGCCCGCGCTGTGCTAATCTGCATCTTCCTGTCGCTCTTCTGCTTCGCCTATTTCCGCGTCACCCGCCGCCTCAACCCGGAGAAGCGCGCATGAGCAGTGCTGCCATGATCGACCGTTACCGCTGGTGGGAGATCATCCTGATCTATTGCGGCATCGCGGTGTTCCTGTTCTTCGTGTTGGCGCCCTTCGTCGAGGGCTTCCTGGTGTCGCTGAAGCCGCTCGCCCAGCTTTTCTCCTCGCCCTATCGTTTCTGGCCGGAGAACGGCTCGTTCGAAGCCTACCGGACGATGTGGATCAGCGTGCCGGGCTTCGGACGCTATATCTTCAACTCCTTCTTCATCTCGATCATCGTCACGCTGATCGTGCTCTGCCTCGTCATTCCGGCGGCCTACGCCTTCGCCAAGTTCGAATTCAAGGGCATGGGCATCCTGCTCGGCGCCTTCCTGACGGTGAACATGTTCTCCGGCGCCGTGCTGTTGATCCCGCTCTTCCGGCTGATGCGCAGCATGGGCGTGCTCAACACCTATCTCGCCATGATCGTGCCGGGAGTCGCCTTCCTCATCCCGTCGGCGATCTGGCTGCTGCGCACCTATATGATCCGCATTCCCCAGGAGCTCAACGAAGCCGCTTTCATGGATGGCGCCAGCCACTTCTACACGCTTCGCCGCGTCATCCTGCCCATCGCGATGCCGGGAATCATCGTCGTCGCCATCACCACCTTCATCGGCGCTTACGCCCAGCAATTCATCTTCGCGCTGACCTTTAACTCGAAGAGTGAATACATGCCCTTGCCGGTGGGGCTCTTTGCTTACTTCGGCAAGCAGGAGGTCATCTGGAACGAACTGATGGCGGCTTCATTCGTCGGCATCGCGCCGGCGATGGTCGTCATCTTCTTCCTTCAGCGTTACCTCGTCGGCGGCCTGACCGCCGGTGCGGTGAAACAATAAGACTAAAAAACGAGTGAACAGCTAACAACCAAACGGGAGTCACGACGTGAGCATAACAATCAAGACAGGCCTTATGGCGCTCGCCTTGCTCGGTTCGACGGCATTGACCGCAGTCACTGCCCATGCCGCCGACAAGGAAATCAGCTGGATCTATTGCGGCGACACGATCGACCCGGTCCACACCAAATACATCAAGCAGTGGGAAGAAAAGAACGCCGGCTGGAAGGTCACGCCTGAAGTCGTCGGCTGGGCGCAGTGCCAGGACAAGGCAACGACGCTTGCCGCCGCCGGCACGCCGGTGGCCATGGCCTATGTCGGCTCGCGCACCCTGAAGGAGTTCGCCCAGAACGATCTCATCGTCAAGGTGCCGATGACGGATGAGGAAAAGAAGGCTTACTATCCCCACATCGTCGACACGGTGACCTTCGAGGGCACGCAGTGGGGCGTTCCGATCGCCTTCTCCACCAAGGCGCTCTACTGGAACAAGGATCTGTTCAAGCAGGCCGGACTGGATCCCGAGAAGCCGCCGAAGACCTGGGCTGAAGAAATCGAGATGGCCAAAACAATCAAGGAAAAGACCGGCATTCCGGGCTTCGGTCTCTCGGCCAAGACCTTCGACAACACCATGCACCAGTTCATGCATTGGGTTTACACCAACAATGGCAGCGTGATCGATGCCGACGGCAAGATCACCCTCGACAGCCCGCAGATTCTCGCCGCGCTGAAGGCCTATAAGGATATCGTTCCCTACTCCGAAGAAGGCCCGACGGCCTATGAGCAGAACGAAGTCCGCGCCATCTTCCTCGACGGCAAGGTCGCCATGATCCAGGCCGGATCGGGCGCGGCCTCCCGTCTGAAGGAGACGAAGATCAGCTGGGGCATCACGACGCTGCCGCTCGGCCCCGATGCCAAGGGCCCCGGCACGCTGCTGATCACCGACAGCCTGGCGATCTTCAAGGGTTCGGGCGTCGAGGACAAGGCGACCGAATTCGCCAAGTTCATCACCTCGCCGGATGTTCAGGCGGAATACGAGCTGCAGGGCGGCGCCGGCCTCACGCCGCTGCGGCCCTCGAAGAAGGTCGACGAGTTCGTCGCCAAGGACCCCTATTGGAAGCCGCTCATCGAAGGCATCAGCTACGGCGGCCCCGAACCGCTCTTCACCGACTATAAGGGCTTCCAGAACTCGATGATCGAGATGATCCAGTCGGTCGTCACAGGCAAGGCCGAACCGGAAGCCGCACTGAAGAAGGCTGCCGGTGAAATCGAAGCCTTCAAGTAAGCCCTGCTGAGGCTCATTGGGGGTCGCGGCGCAAGCTGCGGCCCCTCCCCTCTATCGAATGTGCGACGAAGACCGCCGGCGGAGACAGATTTTTGGGACAGCTCCTTCTCAACAACGTTCAGAAATTCTACGGCGACTACGAAGTTCTGAAGGGCGTGCAGCTCGAGGTTAAGAACGGCGAATTCGTCGTCTTCGTCGGGCCGTCAGGCTGCGGCAAGTCCACGCTCTTGCGGATGATCGCCGGCCTCGATGCGACGACGGCGGGCGACATCGTCATCAACGGCGTCAGGGTCAACGACCTGCCGCCGGTCAAGCGCGGCATCGCCATGGTGTTCCAGTCCTACGCGCTCTATCCGCACATGACGGTATTCGAGAACATCGCCTTCCCGCTGCGCGTCGAAAAGATGGAAGAGGCAAAGCTCAAGGCCAAGGTGGAAAACGCCGCGCGCATCCTGCATCTCGACCAGCGGCTGCAGCAGAAGCCCGGCATGCTCTCCGGCGGCCAGCGCCAGCGTGTCGCGATCGGCCGCGCCATAGTGCGTGAACCAAAGATCTTCCTGTTCGACGAGCCGCTCTCCAACCTCGACGCGGCGCTGCGCGCCGACATGCGCATCGAGCTTGCCAAGCTGCACCGGCAGCTGAAGGCGACGATGATTTATGTGACCCACGACCAGGTCGAGGCCATGACCATGGCCGACCGCATCGTCGTGCTCGACGCCGGCAACATCTCGCAGACCGGCGCGCCGCTGGAGCTTTACCACAAGCCCGCCAACAAATTCGTCGCCGGCTTCATCGGCAACCCGAAAATGAATTTTCTCCCCGTCACCTGCAAGGCCGTCAGCGCCGCCGGCGTCGAAGTCGATTATCTCGGCCAGTGCGCGCTCCTGCCGGTGACGCCGCGCGACGGCATGGCAGGCAAGACCCTGACACTCGGCATCCGCCCGGAGCATATCCAGCTCAACGGCGGCGACATCGTCTTTACGGTCACCCCGACGGTCATCGAACGCCTCGGCGCCAATACGGTCGCCTACGCCTCGCTCAACGGCGAGGCCGAAAATTTCTGCGCCATGCTCCCCGGCAGCGTCGGCATCCGTGCCGACGCACCTGTTGCCACCGGCATCAATGCCGCCGACTGCCATCTCTTCGACGAGACGGGCACTGCGTTTGAGCGCCGTGTGGAGCTGACGGAAATCGATATGAACGTGATCAATCCGACGGCGGCGTGAGCTGGCTCTATTCGAGACATCCCGTCGATCATCGCTGCTGTCTGGCGCGGACATCCGCGAGTATGGCTGCAATGCTCTCTCATCTCGGCCGTTGATTAGCCCCGGTCTCGATTCAGACATCCTCCACCCAACGCGGCCTATTCATGGGATTTCCGGGAGTACGCAGCCAACGGCCGCCTAAGGAGAAATCACAACAAGAGCGCTGGAAATTCCCTCGCCTTCCCGGCGGTAACTGTGCGGAACGCTTGAGTCAAAATAGATGGCGTCGCCGGCATCCAGCGCCGTCTCCTTGCCGTCCACATTGACGACAACCCGACCGCTGAGCACGTAGATGAACTCAGCACTGCCATGTTGATGCGGCTCCGAGGGTGGCGAATCGATCGGGAACTCGGCGTAGAACGCCTCCATGCGGCGGTCAGCAGCGGGATAGTCCAGGCTTTCGAAGAAAAAGGCAGGGCGCTTTTCGCCCGGCGGGCTTGGAAGTTTGAGACGCTGCTCCTTTCGAACGATCGCGATGAGCGGCTCCTCCTTGTCGGCTTTGAAGAAGTGATCGAGGCCGACCCCAAAAACCATGGCGATGCGAAGCAGCGTCGGCAACGTAGGAAACATCTGCCCACGCTCGATCTTCGAAAGCATCGCGGGCGAGAGCCCTGTATGCCCCGCCAGTTGCACCAGCCCCAGCTTCTTTCTCAGGCGCAGTGCCTTGATACGAGGGCCGATCGCGTAGCGCTGAAGCTCGTTGGAGAGCGTGTCGGAAAGCACGTCGTAAACTCCTTTTCGTTTCGGGAAACTAACACGGCGAAAATTTTCACCACAAGATAATTATATTTGTCCTCACGAAAATTTGAGTGGCAATAAAACCGATGTTCTCCAAATGAAAATGGTGAGGTGCAATGGGCACCCGTCATCGAGAGGACAATGACATGAAAATGAAGAGCCTTTTGTTCGCTGCAGCGATGGTGTTCGGCAGCAGCTTCAGCGCAGTCGCCGCGGAGAAGGATGTTGTCAATACTGCCGTGGAGGCAGGTAAATTCAAGACGTTGGCGACCGCGCTCGAAGCGGCAGGCCTGGTCACCACTCTCAAAGGAGCAGGTCCGTTCACGGTCTTTGCTCCGACCGATGAAGCCTTCGCCAAGTTGCCGGCCGGTACCGTCGAAAGCCTGTTGAAGCCGGAGAACAAGCAAAAGCTCACCGAGATACTCACTTACCATGTGGTCGCGGGGAAGGTCATGGCTAAGGACGTGGCCGGTATCGATGAAGCGAAGTCGGTCAATGGCAAAATGATCGACATCGACGTCGATGGCTCCACAATCAAGGTCAATGACGCCGCCGTCACCTCTGCCGACATTGCTGCCTCGAACGGCGTCATCCATGTCATCGACAAGGTGGTCATGCCGCCGGAAGGCTGACCGCGTCCTCGATCCGGAGAACAACCATGAAAATCATCAACATTGTCACGCTCACCCTCCTAGTCGTAGGCGGGGTGAACTGGGGTCTGGTCGGGCTATTTGGCTTTGACCTTGTGGCCGCCATCTTCGGGGCTGGCTGGGCTCTCGCCCGGATTGTTTACATCCTGGTGGGGCTATCGGCGGCCTGGCAGGTCATACCCCTGTCTTCTGCAATGGGCTCCGGCGAGTTTGCCGCTCGCCAGAACCGATAGGATGTTCGGAGGGACCCGCTTACAGCGTGGGCGGTTCCCTCCATTTTTTGGCGGATGGATATGAATCCCCTCCTTGTGCTGGTCGCCTTCCAGGTCGCGAGCTTTGCCGCGGCGGCTACCGGCGTGATGTTTCGGCCAGGCGACTGGTACAAGCAGCTCGACAAGCCGGATTGGCGTCCGCCGGATTGGCTGTTCGCCCCGGTCTGGACGGTTCTTTATGCATCGATCGGATTGTCGGGCTGGCTCCTATGGCGAGAGGCAGGCAATACTGGCGCAGCACTCCCGCTCGGCGTCTATGCAGTCCAACTTCTGCTCAATGCTGCGTGGTCGCCGCTCTTTTTTGGACTTCACCGGCCCGGGTTGGCCGCGGTGGAGATCATGCTGCTTTGGGCCGCGATCCTGGCGACAATCCTCCTGTTTTACCCGGCGAATGCGGCGGCTGCCTTGTTGCTTGTTCCTTACCTTATGTGGGTGAGTTTTGCAGCGGCGCTGAACCTCTCGATCTGGCGGCGTAACCGCTCGAAACCACTATTGGAGGGCGCCCGATGAAGGTGCGGTGGCTCGTCGTGAATGATCGGATGCAGCAAGGCTACCGATACGCTCTCGCTGCGCCAATCGGCAGCAAGTTTCATCCCGATTTCCGGCCGGAGCTGACACCCGCCGAGATGCTTGCGCTTGGCGTGTTCGGCGGCAAGTACATGACGGATTGTCGCGACGAATTCCCGGAAAGTTGGTTTGCAGAGGCCCGTCTGTCGTCGCTGCGAAAAGATCCGTCGCTGAATTGCTTCGGTGTCGACGCCAGCCAACCGCTCAGCGTCTGGCGGGCCAAGGGATGGATACACCCCGACGATCCGCGTGGCTGGTTCCAGTGGTACTGCCGCTATTACCAAGGTCGCCGCATGCCCGGCGAGGACGAGCGGCAGATCGCCCGTTGGAAAGCCATTCGCCGTCATGTCGCTCAGCTTCGCCGAGCCTGCGAGCCTGGAGATTGCTGGTGCCGGCCGCGTCAGCGCCAGGCTTTGATGCATTGGGCATATGACAGTCGCTCGATTTAATGATCATCCGCTGCTGCGCTGGAACATGCGCATCGAGCTTGCCAAGCTGCACCGGCAGATGAAGGCGACGATGATCTATGTCACGCATGAGCAGGTCGAAGCCATGACGTTGGCCGACCGCATCGTCGTGCTCGACGCCGGCAACATCTCGCAGACTGGCGGCCGCTGGAGCTTTATCACAAGCCCTCCAATCTGTTCGTCGCCGGCTTTAGCAGCAATCGGAAGATGAATTTTCTGCCCGTCACCTGCAAGAGCGTCAGCGCCGCCGGCGTCGAAGTCGATTATCTCGGCCAGACCGCCGTTCGGGGAAATTGACATGGGGTGCGACGCTGGCGAGCCCCTATTTTAAGGGTATCAGCTGGCCGACGCGGCGTCGATCTGTTTCCGCATCTGGCGGATATCGCGGGCGGGCGGAGCGCCGAATTGTCGGAGGTATTCGCGGCTGAATTGGGATGCGCTCTCGTATCCGACCGCGAAGGCGACGCCTGATGCATTATAATCGCCTCCGAGCAGCAGCCGGCGGGCCTCCTGCAGGCGAAGTTGCTTCTGGTATTGCAGCGGGCTGAAGCCGGTGATCGCCGAAAAGTGCCGGTGCAGGCTCGCCCGGCTCATGCCGCTCGCCTCGCACATGGCATCGATCCGCAATTGCTGGTCGTGATTGTCCCTGATCCATGCGATGGCGCGGCGGATGCGGGCCAGCGGCCCCTCCGGCTGGGCGATCTGGCGGAGTAGACGCCCCTGCGGGCCTTGCAGGAGACGATAAAGCAATTCCCGTTCAACCATGGGCGCGAGAACCGGGATGTCGGCGGGCTTGTCCAGCAGCGAAATCAACCGGAGCAGCGCATCACGAAGCTCGACCGTCATCGGATTGATGGACAGCCCGATCTGCTCGCCATCGCTCTCCCGCTTGGGCGGCATGGCAGCCGCCAGTTCTGCCAGCAAGGCGGGATCGAGTGTCAATGAGACGGCGACATAGGGGCGATGCCGGCCGGCGTCCAACACCTGGCCCATCAGCGGCAGATCGAGGGCGCTCACCAGATATTGCGAACTGTCGTAGCTCAGAAGGCTGTCGTTGAAGGCGACGCGTTTGGAACCTTGAAGAATGAAGCAGACCATCGACCGATAAAGGCAAGGCGTCTCACCGGTCGGGCGATCGCCGACCAGCAGCTCGACGCGCGGGATCGGCGTGAGCAGCGTATCAGGCTTGGCGTGGCGCAAGGCGATTGCAAGATGCTGTTCGAAGACTTCGGTCATTCAGGGACTATGTCAGTAGCTCTGGCACTGGGCAAGCCAGTTGAGACAATTGGGCAAGATGTTGATCCGATCAGGCGCGTTTAGGTGAAGGCTTGTCGCTACCTTGCAGAGGCAGGCGGCGCTCATCGCACGCGATTTGCCGCTCGCCATTATCCTCTCTGAAAGGCAGAACATGACTGACAGAATCGCTCTCATCACCGGCGCTAGCCGCGGTCTCGGCCGCGCCATGGCGCTTCACCTCGCCGACCGTGGCGTCGGCATCATCGGCACCTACCGCACCGGCGCGGCCGAAGCCGCCGCGTTGAGGCACGAAATCGAAGCGAAGGGCGGCAAGGCCGCCATGATCCCGCTCGACGTGACTGACACGTCGGGCTTTCCGCTCTTTACCGAAGCTGTGGCTGCGGCGCTGGACGGTACCTTTGGCCGCGGGCAGTTCGAATACCTCGTCAACAATGCCGGCATCGGCGTCTTCGCCAATTTCGCGGAGACGACGGAAGAACAGTTCGACGCCCTGGTGGCGACCCACCTGCGTGGTCCGATCTTCCTCACGCAAAAGCTCTTGCAGCTGATCGAGGACGGTGGCCGTATCCTCAATGTCTCCTCCGGTTTCGTCCGATTCACCCTGCCCGGCTATAGCGTCTACGCGGCAATGAAGGCGGCGACCGAGGTACTGACGCGCTTCATGGCTCTCGAACTGGGTGAGCGCAGGATCCGGGTGAATGCCATCGCTCCCGGCGCGATCGCGACTGATTTTGGAGGCGGCGCAGTGCGCGATAACGAGGCCGTTAACGCCTTCGTCGCGCAGGGCATCGCGCTCGGCCGCGTCGGCCTGCCGGACGATATCGGCAGCGCTGTCGCCGCAATCCTCTCCGACGACATGGGCTGGGCGAACGGCACCTGCTTCGATATTTCAGGTGGCCAAATGTTGTAACTGCCGCGATGGCTGCGCAACTAGCGCTTCTGCTGCACTTCGGACCGAGGGTGGCGGCAGCGCCGTAAAGCGGAACCTCTGCAGGGCTGCGGCAGAGGTCATGGAAGTCGAAGATCCATATCATATCGTGGCGAAGGCGGTCCGAGGGCGCAACCGGGTTTCCGGTTGCTGCACGCATCAGATGTTCAGGATTTCAATGCCATGCCGCTGGCAGGCAGCCATAACAGCCTTGATTTCTTCGGTCGAAGGCGGGCCGGCGGGCGGAAGCTCGCTGTGGCCGAGGTCCCGGAAAAAGCGACTCATGGAATTTTCGACGATCGCCAGCATCTGTGCAGGCAGATTGCTGGTATTTGCGTAATTGTGCGGCTGATAGGAGCGTAGTGTGAGAACGTCGCCTGCATGTGCCACAATCTGAGTAGGCAGCGCCGCATCAAAGAGTGTGAAGGTGATTTCGCCGCTCAAAACACGGAATATCTCGATCGACTGATGTTTGTGCGGCGGCGTTCCGGAACCGGGAGGCACTGTCACCTCTACGACGCTCAAACCCATTTCGGGAACTTCGCCCATAAACTGCACCTTGTCGCGGACAACCCACAAGGCTTCCGCGCTTTCTTGTGTCTTGTATGCCATGCCCATGTCACTCTCCATTGAACAGGTTTGATCCGGCGTCGGGCTTTGTGGCTTTCAAAATGACCTGCATAGCCCATGATGCCACCTCTCCGGCCTCCTGACCGGTTAAGCCGGCGTAGTCTTTGAGGATTTCCCATGCTCCTGCGCTGTACAGGAGGTGGAAAAGAGCTTCGGCCCTCTTCCCGTTTTCTGAAGCCGGCTCCATATCGGCGGCCCGAAAGCACTCTTTGAATGCCTTCCGGCGTGCCGTAATCGTACGCATGCGCATGGCGTACCCCGCCGGAGTGTGAATGCTTGCGCGTATAACACCCTGGTTTTTGTCGAACTGCTGAAACGTTTCGATCGGCGCGTGAACGAGTTCGTCGAGCGTTGATGGCAAAGTCCGCGCGTTCATGCCTTCATTGATGAAAATCCAGAATGCGTCGAACAAGGCCTCCTTCGTTGCAAAATGCCGGAAAACCGTTCGCCTCTCGACGCCGGCAGATTTGGCAACGTCATCCATCGAGATGTCGCCGAAGGGATTGATGTTCAGAAGATCCAAGGTTGCGCGCAGAATCCTCTCGCGCGTCTCGAGCGCCTGCTGCTCTCTCAGAGGGGATGAATATTTTCGTGTGCTGCCGGCCGATCCTGACATTATGTCTCTCGTAGTGTATTTATGTCGTTATCAGTGACATGATTTTGGTTAGAGATCAATGCCATTCTCACGGGCTCATGACGCCGCGCTTGTCAGGTGGTTTTCCCGCGACGGAAAACTTTGAATGTGGAGAACACGAGGTGGCTCTCCAAGTCTGAGCCAACGCCACAAAACCAATGGGAAGCTATTGTCCCATGGAAAGGTATTAGCCGCGGGGCAACGAGGGCATCCGCTGCGCGGCGCATCTCGCGAAAGCAGCGACCGCATTCCTTCTGCGAGCCAACAATTCTCCAAAAGCTGCCGCCGCGGTGATTAGGGCTATTTTACCCCCAACCAGAACCGTCCCTACCAGACAAGCCCACGAGCCGCGACATCCTCGACGCGGGTCACGATGCCGCCCCGATGAAACACCATCGTGTCGAACAGGTTGGACACCACGCAGGTGTGGTTCGGAATGATGAAGAGTTTTTCGCCGATCTGCGGCCGCGGGCCGGTGCAGGTTGAGCAATCGATCACGCCGTGTTCTTCCGAGAGGCTGGTGATCCGCGCCTGGGGATAGCCGACGATCACGCCGTAATCGCTGAAGCCTTGGAGATCCGAGGTCAGCGCCTTCGAGCCGGCGTCGATGACGGCGCGGTCGGCGGTTGGGCGGGAGACGACGGTGGCCAGCACATGCATGGCGCAATCGTCCTCGCTGCAATGGCCCATGCGCACCATCTGGCGGTCGTTGTAGATATAGGTGCCGGCGCGGTGTTCGGTGGCGGATTTGACGAGATGCGCCTCGAACAGGCTCGGCGTTCCGCCATTGCTGACGATCGGGCAGGTTATGCCGTCGGATTGCAGGCGTTGCAGCGTCTCGGCGATGAAGGCTTCGACGGCGGCTGCTGCTTGCGGTTTGGGATAGGTGACGATGCCGCCGAAGGTGAGCCCGTCGGCAGCAGTGATGCGCCTGGCGAGCGAGGCCGCCTCATCAGGCGTCTGCACGCCGCAGCGGCCGCCGCCGGTGTCGCATTCGACCAGCACGGTCAGTGGCTTGTGGCCGGAGAAATGCGCGGCGAGCCCGTCGACCGTCTGTTCGCTGTCGGCGACGACCTTGAGATCGGAAATGCGCTCGTTCAGCCTGGCGAGGCGCTCGAGTTTCTGCTGTCCGAGGATGTTGAAGGTGATGAGGATGTCGTTGAAGCCGGCTTCGGCGAAGACTTCGGCTTCCGTGACCTTCTGGCAATTGATGCCCTTGGCGCCGGCGGCGACCTGGGCGACGGCGAGCGCCGGGATCTTGTGCGTCTTGATATGCGGGCGGAAGTTCAGCCCGTGCTCATCCATATAGGATTGAACGCGGGCGATGTTGGCGGCCAGCCGGTCTTCGTCGATCACGGGGCGCGGCGTCGAGAGATCGGCGATCCGGTCTCCTGCCCTGGCGACGACGGCAAAGCTGCGATCAGGCATTCAGGCGGCTCCGCGTTCTCTTCCATGTGGATCGGCCACGATCGGCCATATCGTCTTCGGCGCCCGCCGGTACGGCGTCGTCGCCGGATTATTGGGATAGGGCGTTCCGGCGGAGCAGTAAAGGATTTCCGCGGCGATCTTCGAAAAGGAGGCGAAGAAATGATTGGTGGATTTGATCACCAGGATCTTCTGCTTGGTCGGATCGATGCCCATCACCGAAAACAGGCTCGGATCGAAGCTCTGGGCGCGCGTCGAATTGAGGATGATGTCGAGGCCGTCGAGCACGATATGGGCGGCGTCGCCGAAGGGCGCCAGGCTCTCGCCGAACTGCATCTCGGCATTCCTCACCAGCCTGACGACCTTGACCGTGCCGTCGATCGGATTGCCGGTGCCGGGCGCCGATTTGGCGCCGAAGCGCAGCGGGATCTCAGCCCCCTCGCCCGCCGCAAAACAGATCTGGACCGCCATCGGATCCCAGATGGTGCCGACCGCGGCACTGGTGACGCCGCGGGCCATCAACTCGGCGAGGATGACGGTCGCATCGCCCGCCGTGCCGCCGCCCGGATTGTCCCAGACATCGGCGATCACCACGGGCCATGCGGTGGCGGCCATCGCGCGCGCGACAGCTTCCTTCTCGTCGATCTGCGGGACCATGAAAGTGCCGCGCTTGGAGAAGAGTTCCAGGCCGAGATCGCGCGCCAATGCGGCGCCCTTCTCCGGCTTGTCATCGGTGACGACCAGCAGCTTCGTTCCCATTTCGGGAACGTCGCCGACCATGAAGCCGTGGATCACCGAGATCGACAGTATCTCGTCGTCATCCTTCTCGATCCGCATGATCTTGTCGACGAAGGAGCGCATCGGGTCGCGCGAGGTCGGGAAAACGTCGATCATCCGGCAGTCGAACACCGACATCAGGGGCTTAACCCGGCCTTCCAGCGTATCGACGGCAATGCGCCAGAGATCCTCGGCGCGGTCGACGAAATCGGTATGCGGAAATTCCTTGAAATAGACGGCGAAATTAAGCGCCGCGACACGTTTTGCGGTCAGATGGCTGTGCGGATCGAGTTCGGCGCAGATGAGGACATCGGGGCCGACGATCTCGCGCATGCGGGAGAGAAGATCGCCTTCCGTGTCTTCATAGCCGGCTGCCACCATGGCGCCGTGCAGGCCCATGACGACGGCGTCAACCGGCATGGCCGCCTTGAGCTGGCCGAGGATTTCGTCGCGCAGCTCCTCATAGGTCGCCCGGTTGACGAGGCCCGCCGGATCGGCCCAGGTGGCGGTGCCCTCGATCAGCTCCCAGCCCTTTTCTCTGGCGACGCGCCGGCCGACGGTGATCGGCGCGGTGCAGAGCGTCGGTGTATCAGGATGCTGGCCGGGCGGGGCATAAAGCGAGGCTTCGAATGCGCGACGATCAACGCAGATCGGGGAGAAGGTGTTGGTCTCGGTCGCCAGTGCTGCCGTGAATATGCGCAAGAAAGTGGCCTTCGTGTTGTCGGCCCCGCGTCACCCCATCGGGTTCGGCAGGTAGCCGGTGAAACCTGAGATCTTCCAGCGTCCCTGGTGCCGCCTGCAATAATAGAGCGTCTGCCATTGCAGGACATCGCGGGTGCCGTCGGCCTTGGTGATGCCGCCGTCGAATTTCTTGCGGACAAGCGCCGTGTCGCCTTCGATCTCGATATCTTCGAGCGTCGTGGTGGTGAAGATCGCCGTGCGCGGATCTTCCGCGAAACTCTGCCCGGCAAAATCTCTGGCCTGCCTCAGCCACTCCTCGCGATAGGCAGCGAGCGAGGGAAAGGCGAGCCGCCATTGATCGGGATTCACTTCCTTTCGGCCGTCGATGCCGATGAAGCCCTCTTCGACGAAGTCACCTTCCACCATCGACCAGTCGGCGGCGAGAAAAGCATCGATATCGCGGGAAACGAGCATTTCCCAGATCGCCTGCCGGGCGCCGTCCGAGGGGAAAGGGTTCTGAAAAGGATCGCGCATGTCTCCCCCGGATTGAAATTCTTTTCATAAATCGCGTTTTTCACTGGTCAAATTCCGCTTTCTATGGTCATTTGTCAACGTATCAAGAAAATAATTTGCAAGGACTTCAGCATGCCCATCAAGCGCTATGGCACGGTTCAAACGGGCGCCGGCGGCAAGACGCTGCCATTCGCGCGTGCGGTCGAAGCCGATGGATGGCTCTATGTATCCGGCCAGGTTGCGATGGAAGACGGCGAAATCATCGACGGCAACATCATCGCCCAGACCCATAAGACGATCGCCAATGTGCTTAAGATTCTCGAGGAAGCCGGCTACGGCGTCGAGCATGTCGTGCGCGTCGGCGTCTGGCTCGACGATCCGCGCGACTTCTGGACCTTCAACAAGATCTACCAGGAGTATTTCGGCGAGCATCCGCCGGCACGCGCCTGTGTGCAATCGTCGATGATGGTCGATTGCAAGGTTGAGATCGACTGCGTGGCCTATAAGAAGAAGGACGCATAGCGAAAAATCGGTGGGAGTCGGTTTGGATATCTTTTCGACATTGCAGGAAGATAAGAGCCGGCTTTCTCCTTCGGAGAACCGCATCGCGGAGATCATCGTCAACGATTTCGAATTCGCGGTGAATGCCTCGATCATCGAGCTCGCCGAACGCGCCGAGGTTTCGCCGCCGACCGTCACCCGCTTCTGCCGCCGGCTCGGCTGCGAGAGCTTTTCCGATTTCAAGGTACAGCTCGCCCGCACCGCCCATATCGGCGTGCGTTATCTGAAGCCGGAATCGAAGAGCACCGAACCGGCCGATGTCGCCCAGGATATCATCACCAAGGCGCAGAACGCGCTGTTTCTGCTGCATCGCTCGCTCGATCTGGCGGCGATCGAAGCGGCCGTTGCCCATATCGCCAAGGCCGAGATGATCTATGCCTTCGGCTCCGGCGGCAATTCGTCGATGATCGCCGACGAGCTGCAGAACCGCCTCTTCCGTCTCGGGCTTCGCATCACCGCCAGTTCCGATCACAGCATGCAGCTGATGATGGCCGCCGCAGCTCGGCCGGGCGACGTGCTGATCGGCTCGTCCTTCTCCGGCCGCAACATGGAGCTGGTGCGCGCCTTCGAGCTTGCCCGCCAGAACAAGGTGAAGACCATCGCTTTGACCCAGACGGACAGCCCGGTTGCCAAGGCCGCCGAAATCGTCGTGCCGATCGACCTTCCCGAAGGCAACAATATCTACCGTCCGACCTCGACGCGCATCGCCTATATCGCGACGGTCGACATTCTCTCGAGCCTGGTCGCCTATGCCGTTCAGCCGAAGGCGACGACCACGCTCCGGCGCATCAAGCAGCAGCTCGTCATCCACCGCGACGGCGACGACCGGCAATTGCTTGGAGACTGAAATCCATGAGCGGGAGTCTGGGAAAATGACCCAATCGGCAGCCATCGTCACGGGTGCGGCGGGCGATATCGGCGCGGCGATCGCCGCACGCCTCGCCGAAGATCACGACGTCGTGCTGCTCGCCGATATCGATGCTGCGGCTGCGGCCGCCGTCGCTGCAAAACTCGGGCCGGCCGGCCGTTTCGTCGCCATCGGCTGCGATGTGACCAGCGAGATGAGCATATCGGAACTGGCAAAACGCGCCGCCGATGCCGGGCTGGTGCGAACCCTTGTCAACAATGCCGGCGCGGCGCGGGCGACCAGCCTGCACGACACGACGCCGGAGATCTGGCGGGCAGACAATGCGCTCAATCTCGAAGCCGCTTTCCTGTGTTTCCGCGCCTTCGAACCGATGCTGAAGGCGTCCAAAGGGTCTGTCGTCAATATCGCCTCGGTCAACGGCATGAACGTTTTCGGGCACCCGGCCTACAGCGCCGCCAAGGCCGGCCTTCTGCATTTCACCCGGCTGGTGGCGGTGGAATACGGCAAGTTCGGCATCCGCTCGAATGCGGTCGCCCCCGGCACGGTGAAGACGCAGGCCTGGGAGGCGCGCGCCGCCGCCAATCCTAATGTGTTCGAGGAGGCGCGCCGCTGGTATCCGCTGCAGCGCGTCGTCGATCCTCGCGATGTCGCCAATGCCGTGGGCTTCCTGGCCGGTCCGCTCGCCGCCGCCATATCAGGGGTCTGCCTGCCTGTCGATTGCGGGCTGACGGCAGGCCAGGCCGAGCTGGCGCGAACTTTCTCCCAATCAGAGCATTATTGATCAGCCGCTCCGATCTTCGAGCGCACAGACAGCATGACAGACCTTCAGGACTGCCCGCCGCGGCCGCGCCCGCGAATCTTCCCATTCGATTGATGATCCGATGAGCCGCCTCTTCCCTGATGTCTTCCGCAATCCGGCGATCCGCGCCAGCATGATTGCCATTTTCACCTTCGGCATGGCGGGGGCGATGACCGCGCCCTATCGTTCAATCGTCGGCATTCGCGAGCTGGGGCTGAGCGACGGGCTCTATTCCTTCCTCGCCTTTGCCTCGGCGGCGGTGAATGTGGTGATCAGCGTTTTGCTCGGCAATCTTGCCGACCGGCTCGGCGAATACCGTTCGGCGATGATCGGGGCCTGTCTGTTCGGCATCGTCGGCTACGGCATGGTCTATGCCTTTCCAAGCCCGGCGACCTTCATCGTCAGCGCGCTGCTGCCGCTGCCGATCTACGGGGCGCTGAACTCGCTGCTGTTTGCCAATGCGCGCGCGGCGATGCAGGGCATGAGCCGCAGCGACATGGTGACGGCCAATTCCGGCGTGCGCGCGATGATCTCGCTCTCCTGGGTGCTGATCCCCGGCATAACGGGTCTTGTCCTCTCCGGCGCGTCGAGCATGCTGCCGGCCTATCTCTTCGCCAGCCTCTCCTGTGTGGTCTGCCAGGGCATCATCCTCTTTGCTCTTCCGAAGCGCGCGGGAACGGTGATGGCGGAAGTTCGCCGCCTCACCTATTTCGAAGCGCTCCGCCAGGTGGTTTCGCCGCGGATTTCGGCGCATATCGCAGGCGTGGCGCTGATCACCAGCACGCTGCATCTGAACGACGCCCTGCTGCCGTTGATCGCCACGGGCGCGGCGCATGGCCGGCTCAGCGATGTCGGCATTCTCGTCGGCATCGTCGCAGCGCTGGAGATCATCTTCATCATCGTCTGGTCGCGGATCGCCCGGCAGACCGGCCAGATGACGGCGCTGGCCGCCGGCACCATCATCTACGCGCTGTTTCTCGGCCTGCTCGGCTTTGCCTCCGCGCCATGGCACCTCTATGCGCTGACCCTGCTTGCCGGCGTCGGTGCTGCGGCGATCATCAGCATCCCGATTACCTATCTGCAGGATCTCATTGCCGATCGGCCGGGGCTCGGCAGCGCGCTGATCTCCGTCAATGTCTTTGCGAGTGCGGGCATCGGCGCGCTGGTCTTTGCGGTCGGCACCTGGGCGACCGGCTATTCCGGAACCGCCATTCTGAGCGCCGTCACCGGTCTCTCGGGGATCACCCTCCTCGGCCTGCTGCAACGACGCAATGTCGTTGCGCCTGCCGACGCCGAGGTTCAATAGGCGGCGCGAAGAATGTGGCTTTCATCGCTACGCGTCTTGTGACAAGGGTGGGGAGGCTTATCCTCTGAAGGCGACATGAAGGCGATTTCCGGCACGAATCTCGAGCAGGCCAAGTCTCACAATCGGCGTGTGGTGATCGAGTTGATCCGCACGCACGGTTCCCTGTCGCGGGCGGCGATCGCCCGGATGACGGCGCTGACGCCGCAGACGGTGTCGAACATCGTCGAGGAACTGGAGAGGTCGCATCTGCTCGTCGCCGCCGAGGCGCAGAAGCTGGCGCGCGGCCAGCCGATCATCCCCTATTCGATCAATCCGGCCGGCGCCTATTCAATCGGCCTCGAGCTTGGCCGCCGGCGGGCGAGCGGCGTGCTGACCGATCTCTCCGGCGCCGTCTGCGCGCGCATCGAGCGCCAGGTCGAACACCCCGATCCGCAGCAGGCGATGCCGGTCCTCCAGTCGATCGTCGAGCATCTCAAACAGGCCTTCGCCTTCGACCAGCAGCGGCTGCTCGGCGTCGGAATCGCCCTGCCCGGCCGTTATGCCGAGGGCGGCACCACCTCTCTCAGCCCCCAGAGCCTGCCCGGCTGGCAGGGATTCCCCGTCGGTCCCGAGCTGGAACAGCGGCTCAATGCGCCGGTGCTGGTCGAGAACGATGCGACGGCCGCGGCGATCGGCGAGCGCCTTCACGGCGTCGCCCGCGGCCTCGCCAGCTTCGTCTACCTGTTTCTGGCCGGCGGCGGCGGCATCGGCGCCGGCATGTTCCTCGACGGCCATCTCTACAAGGGCAGCCGCAACAATGCCGGCGAAATCGGCCATATCATCGTCGAGCCGCATGGCAGGCTCTGCAGCTGCGGCAAACGCGGCTGCCTCGATCGTTATGTCTCGCCGTCGGTCGCCTACGACTTCATGGGCATCGCCGATACCGAGGGGCTGTCGCCCGACGCGCTCGACGCGCTGATCGACAGGGGCAGCGACGGGCTGGACGCCTGGCTCGACCAGGCCGTCCAGCCGCTGCGGCAGACCGTCGATTTCCTTGAGCTCGCCTTCGATCCTGAGACCATCGTGCTCGGCGGCAGCCTGCCGACATCGCTGATGCGCCGGCTTGCGGAGCGGCTGGAGCCGCTGCACGATCCGATCGACCCCGGCCGGCAGCGGACGGTGCCGCGCGTCATGATCGGCATGACCGGCAAGGATACCGCCATCCTCGGCGCCGCGGCCCTGCCGATCTTCTCTGAAACCAATCCACGCTTCGACGTGCTGCAGAAGCCGGTCGGCTAAACGGTCAGGGTATTGTGGTCTAGTGAAAGTATTTCCGAAGGAAAATCATGTAAATTATCATCGGGGAAGAGGCGATGGTAGTTATTATAAGACGTCTACGCCTGAGTGATAGATACTCTGCCGCAATCTCGGGCGGACAATCGGGGTGGCCATAGGCGATTCCAGTAAAAATAGTTCCGGCGTGGTAAGTTATATTCCCTATCCGGGCAGCGCGTGCTGCGAGCATTTCGTTGCGCACATAACGGTATGCGATCAGCACGCAGATGATGACAACATCAATTCCCAGCGTGACGCGGATCGCAAAGTTGATTTCGCCGTGCGTCATTCCTTGCCCTAGCCCTTGGAAAAATCGCCCACATATACTCGCAGCATCTCGCGATTTTTTCCTCGCGCAAGTGGAATGAGCGTTCTCCTCTGCTTCCCCTTCTACGACATTAAAGGTGGTTAACGGATCGTACGACCTGAAAGATCGCGACGCGCTTAGCGCGCCTCGCCCGTTCGTCAGCCGCGTGCCGGCAGGCTCGTATCTGGTTGCGGCGACCGGCGGGCGAGAGGGCGCGCAAAGATGATCACGTTGCCGAGCAGCGTCAGCGCCAGACCGATCAGGCCGAGGCCGCTCCAGTGATAGCCCTCGAAGACCGTCGACAGCGACAGGGCGACGATCGGGAACAGCACGGTGGCGTAGGCCGCGCGCGAGGAGCCGATGCGCGACACCAGCATGAGATAGGTTGTGAAACCGATCACCGATCCGATGGCCGAGAGATAGAGCAGCGCGGCAAGATAGGTGATGCCGGGTGGTGCCACGATCGGCGTCCGCGTAACGGCAATCAGCACGAGGAGGATGATTGCGCCATAGGTCATGCCCCAGGCATTGGCGGTCAGCGGCGAGATGCCGGCCGCGCTGTTGCGGCGCGAGGCCATGTTGCCGAGCGAGAAGAACAGCGTGCCGAGCGCTGCGAGCCCGATGCCTTTCAGGGTGCCCATATCGAAATCGACGACAACTTCCTCTCCGAACAGCAGGAGAAGGCCGGTTGCGCCGAGCGCCGCGGCGAAGAGCGTGCGGCCGGTAATGCGGTCGCCGAAGAAGAGGCGCGCATTGACGGCATTGTAGATCGTTGCAAGCGAGAAGATCACCGAGATCAGCCCTGAAGGAATCGAGGCGGCGGCGTTGTAGAAACAGATGAAATTGAGGCTGAACAGGCAGAGCGCTTGCGCCAGGATGAAGGGTTGATCGCGCAAGGCGGGGAGCTTGAGCCGGCGCATGGCAGCCAGGATGGCGACGAAGATCACGGCTGCGAGCGCAAATCGGTAAAAGACCGAGACCAGCACCGGCACGGGACCGACCTGCATTGCAATGGCGATCCAGGTCGTCCCCCAGATGAGGACGGTCGCGATGAAAAGAACGGCATTTGCCATGGAGGTATCCTCGTTTTCCCCACGAATAGGCAAACCGTGAGCAGATCTCTTGCAGATTCTTGCTATGAAATCGATGTGCCCGGACTTCCCCCCTCGCCATCTCAGGGGTCGCCCCGTATTATTCTGAACGCGTGGCCAGCTGTGAGATAGAATGAGTGAACGATAGCCGCCTCTCGGTTTTCAGGTTTTTGTCCGCCTCTCCCACTGCGCGGATGTCACAGTCGATCGATCTCGGTTTCGGGCGATCGGCTGCCATCTGGAGCAATGCGCATGACAGGATGAGCTATCAGCGGCCGGACGGTCATACGTTCAGTCTTTATCTGAGCGGCGGCGCCGGAACGCGTCGGCTGGATGGCGGCCCCGACGCGCGCGGCCGTCCTGGCGTGCTGTGCATCATGCCGCAGGGGCATTCGTCCGAATGGGAGATCACCGACTTCTTCGAATTCGTCCATCTGTATATTCCCGACGATCAGATGCGCCGGATGTTTGCCGAGACCTTCGACCGCGATGCGCGGCTCATGGCCCTTCCCGAAGTGACCTTCGACGATGCACCGGTCCTGGCGCACAGGCTTCGGCAGATGACGGAAGCGATGTTGGCGGGCGGTCATCTGCTGGCCGAAGACGCGATGACGCAGGCGATCCACGATCTCTTCGTCGATCCACGTTATGGAAGCCTGCGTGCCTGCACGATCAGCGGCGGGCTCGCGCCGCATGTGCGGCGCCGAACCCTGGATTATATCGAGGCCCATCTTGGCGAGACGATCCGCCTGCAGGATCTGGCTGATATCGGCCAGCTCAGCGCCTTTCATTTTCAGCGGGTGTTCCGGGCAAGCTTTGGCGTGTCGCCGCATGGCTGGGTGGCGCACCGTCGTGTTGAGCGCGCCAAATCGATGTTATCAGACATGGAGCCGATCGCGCAGATCGCTTCGGCCTGCGGCTTCAGCAGCCAGAGCCACATGACGCGGGCCTTCAAGCAGGGCACAGGTCTCACGCCCTCGGCCTACCGGCAGCGGCAGTAACGCCGGCGCTCAAGATTCCTGCAGCCCGTAAAGCAGCGGCATCAGCCCAGCGAGCGCCTTGAAGCGGTCCCATGACTTGGCGGATGGTTTCGTCCAGCCGGTTTCGGCAAGCCCCGAGATGCGCGGGAAGACGAGACGGTCGAAGACGGCGCGGTCCGTCATCGGTTCCGACCAGATGCAGGCCTGGATGCCGAGCAGCTTCTGCTTCTGCGCCGCCGTCCAGCCACTGAGCGGATCGAACTTATAGAGCTTTTCCGCGTCCGAATTCCCCGCCCAGCTGGCGCCCGGCTCGTCCCAATCGGGCCTCAGCGCCATGTCGAGGTAATAGACCTGGCCGGGGCAGACGACCATTTGATAGCCGCGTTCGGCGAGCTCGGCCGAGACCTCGACATTGCGCCAGCTGCAGAGATAGCTCTTCTCCTTGTCGATGACGTCGCCGTGGGCCGCCTCCTCCCAGCCGCCGGTGATGCAGCCCTTGCTCGCCAGGAAACGCTGAACGCGCTCCAGGAATTCCGCCTGCAGGATCGCCGCGCCGGAGCCGTGGATATCGTCGGCGCCATGCCTGTTGGTGACGACGTTCAGCCGCTTGGCATGGGCATCGGCAACCGCCTCGCCGGCGACATCACGCAGGCGTGCGAGCGCTGCCGGCGAGCCCGACCATGCGCCGAGCGGCACCTCGTCAGCGCCGAGATGGATAACCTTGAACGGAAAGAGCTCGATCAGTTCGGCAAGGATCGTCTCGACGATCTCGTAGGTCTGCTCGCGGGCCGGATTGATGCAATTGTCGGGAAAGCCCTGGACCGAGTAGTAGCTGCCCTTCTCGGCCGGATCGCGCAGCTCCGGGATCGCCTGCTGCATGGCGTAGCAATGGCCGGGCATATCGATCTCGGGCACGATCTCGATGCCGAAGCTCTTCGCATGGGCGACGATCTCGCGGATGACTGACTTGGTGTAGTAGCCGCCGGTTCGGGTCGGGCTCGATCCCAGCAGCGGCGGCACGGCAAGGCCGTGGCCGCGCCAGGCGCCGATCTCGGTCAGGGCGGGATAGGCGTCGATCTCGACGCGCCAGGCTTCGTCGTCGGAAAGGTGCCAGTGGAAGCGGT
Organism: Rhizobium etli CFN 42; assembly: GCF_000092045.1. Classification (NCBI taxonomy): domain Bacteria; kingdom Pseudomonadati; phylum Pseudomonadota; class Alphaproteobacteria; order Hyphomicrobiales; family Rhizobiaceae; genus Rhizobium; species Rhizobium etli. The sequence continues at coordinate 430,745 of NC_007765.1, forward strand.
TGAGCTTGTTCCAGGCAAGCACCGCCAGCAGCTTCTTGACCTCGGCGACGCCATAGAACTGGCGGGCGACATCGAGATGCAGGCCGCGCCAGCCCATCGCTGGCTCGTCGACGATCTCGCCGGATGCGGGAAACTGGAAGACGCCGGGATGCAGCCTGGCGCCGCGCCAGATCTGGCCGAGCGTGACGAGGCCGTAGAGAAAGCCGGTGCGGCCGCTCGCCTCGACCGTCAGGGTGTCCTCGTCGAAGCTCAGCCGATAGGCTTCGGGGCCGAAGCCGGCGGCATCTTTCAGGATGACCGGCACTGCGCCTTCCGCCTCGCTGCGCACGATGCCTTCGACGGCGAAGAGATGGTCGACCAACGCCGCGAAGCCTTTCGCCGCCGCCTCCCCTTCGCTGCTCCGCGCCTGCGGGGCAAAACCGGCCGGCAGCGGCCGGCGCGAGGCGACCGTGACATGGTTCGGCCAGGGAATGACCGAAATCTGAACGGGCGCGTTGGCGGGAACGGGATAGATCTCGGCGCCGCGCTTCAGCGCTGCGTTGCTGACCGAAGAGCGCGTCGGCTCGACGCCGAGCACGATAGTGCTGCCATCGGCAAGCGCGAGATAGGCGCTCGTCGCACCGTCCGTCCAGTGGCGGAACTGCCAGCTCAGCGCATAGACGGAGACCGTCCAGGTCTCGCCGGCGCCGAGAACGAAACCGGCCGGCGGCTGGAATTCGGTGAAATTGGAAAGCCGCTTTGAGACCGTTGCGCCTTCGACGCGTCCGGCCGGATCGACGCGGCCCGGGCCGCTGACGCAGAGGGAAAAATTCGAAAGCGGTTCGCTGCCGAGGTTCTTGAGGCGCAGGACATAGGAGAATTCCTTGCCGTCGGCAGGCGGGTTCCAAAGGGTTTCAAGCCGCAGGGCGTTGCGGGCGCGGTGTCGACATCATCACTCTTCCTTCAAGGGAAACCAGGTTTCGAGGATCGAAATGCGATTTGAAGTCAATCAAATTGATTTAATATTGATAGTCGGTTTTTCGCCGGAGCGTCAATCGGCGGCGCGGAATTTCTGTGCGGCGACTTCCGAATAAAAATTCGGCCCGCGCGCATCGCGTTAACCATTAAGGTACTTTTAAGTACGATAATTAATCCAACGATGGCGAATTGATCGGAAACGAAAGGTCAATAAGCATGAGGCTGCTCGCCACGGCCCGGGTGTCCCGGGATCATACATCCAACTTCTATGAGCGGGTCGAATTTCCATGACGAGCATCAATACCAACAATTCCGCAATGGCTGCCCTTCAGACGCTGCGCAGCATCAATTCCAATCTCGAAACCACACAGAACAGCGTCTCGACCGGCTATCGGGTCGACACCGCATCCGATAACGCCGCCTACTGGTCGATCGCCACCACGATGCGCTCCGACAACAAGGCGCTGTCTGCCGTCTCCGACGCGCTCGGCCTCGGTGCGGCAAAGGTCGATACGGCTTACACGGCAATGGACAGCGCGATCGACGTCGTCGACGAGATCAAAGCCAAGCTGGTGGCGGCGACCGAAGACGGCGTCGACAAATCCAAGGTCCAGGAAGAAATCAGCCAGCTGCAGGAACAGCTGATGAGCATCGCCCAGTCGGCGTCGTTCTCGGGCGAGAACTGGGTCGCCGGCGCCGACGGCACGAAGAGCGTCGTATCGTCCTTCGTTCGCGACGGCTCCGGCGCCGTTTCCGTCAAGATGACGGATTACGTTCTGGATACCAGCTCCACCGGCAATGTGCTGTTCGGCATGAACGGCGGCTCGATCGAAACCTCCTCGGGTATCCTCGGAACGGCCGATGCAAACGGCGATTCCGTCTACTCGCTCGACATTACCAACTTTACCACCGGTCAGATCCAGTCGGCGCTGACGACCATCGAATCCGCGCTCTCGGCGATGACGTCGGCGGGTGCGCAACTGGGTTCGATCTCGACCCGCATCGATCTGCAGGAAGACTTCGTCGGTGCGTTGTCGGATTCGATCGACTCCGGTGTCGGCCGGCTGGTCGACGCCGATATGGAGGAGGAATCGAGCAAGCTTTCCGCCCTGCAGACGCAGCAGCAGCTGGCGATCCAGTCGCTGTCGATCGCGAATTCCTCGTCCCAGAACATCCTGTCGCTCTTCCGCGGCTAATCCTGGTCGATGCAACGGGAGCCGGGCGCATAGAACGCCCGGATCATATTCGCTGATCGAACCACGAGCCTGGCCTTTCCGGTCAGGCTCGGTTGTGTTTTACCTTCTGCTGCTTGCGCCGGGCATCGCGCCTTGCTCAAGCTGGCGATTGACAGGTCGATCGTTTCGATCGCAAACATGACAGCCTTGGATGCCGCGCCGGTGGGATCGTCGCATGTCGGTTGAACTTGAAGCTGCTCGTCCTGACCGAACGCCCGCCATCGTCTGGCTCGGCTTCCTGGCCATGTGCGTCGGCATGTTCATGGCGATCCTCGACGTCCAGGTGGTGGCGACATCGCTGCCGACCATCCAGTCGGCGTTGGGCATCGATCCGGATCAGATGAGCTGGATACAGACGGCCTATCTGATCGCCGAAGTGGTCGCCATCCCGCTCACCGGCCTCTTGACGCGGCTGTTGACGATGCGGTGGCTGTTCGTCGTCGCCATCAGCCTGTTCGTGATGGCCTCGGCCGGCTGCGCCGCCAGCGGCAGTTTCGGCACGCTGGTCGCCTGGCGGGTGCTTCAGGGCTTTTCCGGCGGGACCCTGATCCCCTCGGTGTTTTCGGCCGTGTTCATCCTGTTTCCGAACGAGCGGCAGGCGCTTGCGACGACCATCGCCGGCGTGCTTGCGGTGCTTGCGCCCACCGTCGGCCCGATCGTCGGCGGATGGCTGACCGAAACCTATTCCTGGCACTGGCTGTTCCTGATCAACATCCTTCCGGGGCTTGCATCGGCAATCCTGGCGGCCCGCTTCCTTCCGAAGCAGGCGGCCGATCCGTCCGAACTCAGGCATCTCGACGGTCTGTCGCTCCTCTTGATGGCGGCAGCGCTGACGGCGCTGGAACTCAGCCTCAAAGAGGCGCCGACCAGCGGCTGGACCTCGGCCTACGTGCTGAGCCTGCTGGCCGTCTGCCTTCTTTCGGGCGGCGCGTTCATGACGCGAACACTGCGCCGAGGCCGACCGATCGTCGATCTCGGCAATTTCGGCGATCGGAATTTTCTGGTCGGCTCGGTTTTGAGCTTCATACTCGGCATCGGCCTCTTCGGCTCGGTCTATCTCATGCCGGTCTTTCTCGCTTTCATCAGGGGACACGACGCCCTTGAGATCGGCGTGACCATGCTGGTCACCGGTATCGCACAGCTGGTCACCGCGCCGGTCGCCGTCGCGCTGGAGAAGCGCATGGATGCGCGGCTGCTGTCGGCTGTCGGTTTTGCCCTGTTTGCGATCGGTGTCGGCATGAGCGCCTTTCAGGATCCGCGTTCGGATTACGACGCAATGTTCTGGCCACAGGTCGTGCGCGGCGTCGCCATCATGTTCTGCCTGCTGCCGCCGACCCGGCTGGCGCTCGGCACGCTTTCTGCCGATCGCGTTCCCGATGCGAGCGGGCTTTTCAATCTCATGCGCAATCTCGGCGGCGCCATCGGCATCGCGCTGATCGACACCATCATCTACACACGCTCGGAGCCGCTGGGACAAGACCTCTGGGCACGTGTCCAGGCCGGCGACATCGAGGCGGCCATGTTTGTCGGCGCGCCCGCCGAGATCATGTCGCGACATAGCGGCAGCTTCGATGCAGATACCATGGCGACGCTCGATCCGTTGGTCCAGACCGCGGCCAGCGTTCAGGCGATCAACGAAGCCTGGATGGTCGTCGCCGTCCTGACCGGCTGCGCGCTGCTCTCAGTCCCCTTCGCCAGGCGGCCAGCGCGGCATGAGGCCGGGCAGTGATCCATATCTTGCAGCAAGCTGCCGCAAAATATTGCCATGTGTCGACGCGGCTACCTTCTACGGGAACTGTCAATCAGATACGGAAACGTCGATCCATCGACCGGTTCCTTGGCCACCGTAGATATCAACGTCGATCCATACATTGCCACGCAGGATCATATTGGCGGCCTCTCGCGTCATCGTTCCGTTCCGAAGCATCTGCTCCAGAGCCTGGCGATTTACCGGATCGGCAAAGAATGAGTCTGATTGATCGTCATGATCGCGCACATGGTACTGATGGAAATTCGCCCTGTCTTGTCGGATGATCTGCCACGGCTGGGCAAGTCGAGCCCCATTCGAATTGTAAAGATCAGCCTCGCCGATATAGGCGCGATAGCTCTCGATCAGGCGATTGCTGTGGTTGGCCTGGACTCTCGCTTGAGCGTGCGCTGTTCCCGCCACGATGACCGAGCTGAATAGAATCGATAATAATTTTCGCATATTGCCCTCTTTCAAAAAGAGGCGTCTTACCTAGCGTCAAGCCAATTCGCCAAGCAAAAAGTTCAAAAGGATGTGCAGTTGCACTCGATCTTCGCGAACACGGCACGCTCCAACTGCCGATGCATACACAGCGGTGTATACGCAGTAAACCGCTCCTCGGAACGAGACGCGGCTCCAGCGTGTTAAAGGAACCGCTGGCGGCCGCCAAAGTTTAGCTATTTGAGGCCATCATCGCCTGCCGTGGGAATTCAGCATGAACACCAAGACGATTGTTTTCGAGCAGAGCGACTGGGTTCCGAACAACCCGCGCCTTCCTGTACTGCTTTACCGGGATGTCTTTGCCGACGGTGGACCTCGTGATTTCGAAGGTCACTTCGCGGCAAATGGTTGGACCGGTGTCTGGACGAACGGAGTCTTCGATTATCAGCACTACCATTCCGGTGCTCATGAAGTGCTGGGAATTGCGCGTGGCAGCGCCACACTGCTGATCGGTGGTCCCGGCGGTCGAGCGCTCGAAGTCGCGGCGGGAGACTGTCTGGTGCTTCCAGCCGGAACCGGGCACCAAAACCTCGGCTGCACGGCGGACTTCGAGGTCATCGGCGCTTATCCCAAAGGGCAGCATGCCGATATTCAGACTTCGGCTGCTTCAAGCGAAATGCTGGCGAAAATCTCGTCAGTGCCCCTGCCCGATACCGATCCTGTTCAGGGACCGTCGGGATTTCTCATCGAGAAGTGGCGGTAGCCATTTGCGCACCGCGACCGAGATCGAATATCCCCCTTCACTCTGCTCGTTTTGATACAGGTATGCCGAGACACCGAGCCGCCCAAAGGTAGCCCATGGAGCAACCATGCTTCCAGGCCAGTGTTAGCGGCGCTCTCATGTGAATCAGTCGCGGCACCTTGTTGATCTTCCCATCACCGGTAAGATTTCTCTCAATCTTTTTGCGCCATCCTTTGATTCCCCTCTGATATCAATCGACGAGATCTCAATGGCCCGGAACCTCAATCGCAGTTTGCAAATGCCACGACGCGAGGAGCTGGGTCTCCTCGCGATCAGCAACGGTTCCGGACTGTCGATCTCGGCGCTGCCGAACGGCACGCTGTTTGCGATCGAATACGCCGACGACAAGGGGGTGGTGCAGATCAATCAGATCCAGGGCTCGCCGCTCTACGGCGGCATCAGCCGCCTTTACCTGCGCATCGGAGGCGGCAAGCCTGATGTCGTCGAGATCATCGGCCCTCGCGCCGATGGCAACTTCGGGCACGACGCGACGAGCTTTTCCTGGAGCGGCAAGGCCGGCGATATCAGCTACACCGTCCGCCTCGAGCTTCATGCTTCCGAAACGGCCTGGTTCTGGCACGTCTCGCTCAAGCATCCGAAGAAGGGAACGCTGCCGGTGGATCTGGTGCTTATCCAAGACGTCGGCCTCGGCGATCGCGGTTTCCTGATGAACAGCGAAGCCTATGCTTCGCAATATGTCGATCACCATATCGCCGATCACAAGACATACGGCCCCGTCGTCATGAATCGGCAAAATCTCAAGCAGTCGGGCGCCCGCAATCCCTGGCTCCTCCAGGGGTGCTTCGATGGCGCGGCTGCCTATGCCACGGATGCGATCCAGCTGGTGCAGGCGAAACACCGCCAGGACGACCTTCTGGTCGGTCCCTTCGGAACGAGTCTGCCGAGCGAACGGCGGCAGCAGGAGACGGCCTGTCCGGCCATTCAGTCGAAATCCTTCTCCGTGCCGGCAAGCGACGCGACTGTGAGTTTCTTTGCCCTGTTCGCCGCCGATCATCCCGAGGCGTCCAGCGATGCCGACCTTTTGCGGCTCGAGGATATCGAGGTGCCGGAGAGTGCAGCCGCCGATCCGCGGGCGGCCGCGGCCGTTCGCAGCCTGCTTCAGGATGCGCCCCTGCTGGAGGCCGAGACGTTGGATCTGAACGCGATCCGAAATCTCTATCCGGAGCGGAGCCTCGAAGAGCGCTTGCATGGAAAGCTTCTTTCATTTTTCGTGCCGGACGGCGTTCTCAACCGCCACGTCGTCCTGCGCGACAAGGAACTCATCGTCGCGCGGCGCCATGGCGCGATCGTGCGAAGCGGTCAAAACATGCTGCTCGACGATTCCACCCTTGCCGCCAGCTGCTGGATGCAAGGCATTTTCGCCGCGCAGCTGACGATCGGCAATACCTCCTTCCACAAGCTCTTTTCGGTGTCCCGCGATCCCTATAATCTGACGCGCGCCAGCGGGCTGCGCATCATGGCCGATCTCGGCGCGGGCTGGCAGCTTCTCGCGGCGCCGTCGGCTTTCGAGATGGGACTAAGCGGCTGCCGCTGGATCTATCAGTGCCCGGAGCGCAGGATCATCGTCACGGCGGTCGCTTCCGGCGAGGATTCGGCGATGCAGTGGAGCGTGTCCGTGGAAGGCAAGCCGTGCCGCTTCCTGGTGTTTGGTCATGTGGTGCTCGGGGAGCGCGAATATGACGCCGGCGGGCAGATCGAATTCGATCCCGGCCGCAAACGCATCTCTTTCCGGCCGGATCCGGCCTGGCTGTGGGGCGAGCGTTACCCCAATGCCGTTTACTGGCTGGTGAGTTCGACGCCTGACGTCATCGACGAGATCGGCGGCGACGAGCTGCTTTATGCCGATGGCGTTGCGCGCAATGGCGCCTTCATCGCGCTGAGGTCCCGACGGACGCGGGCGCTCTCCTTTGCCGTCGTCGGTTCGATGGCCGATGACGAAGAAGCCGAACGGCTGGCGCGCCGTTATGAGGCCGGTGTCACCGATGAGGCCATGCTTGCGCCGGCATCGGCATTCTGGCGCAACGCCGTGCGCGGCATGAGCATCGACAGTCCTTCGCCCGATCTCGCTGCTCAGGCGGCCTTTCTGCCCTGGCTCGCGCATGACGCCATCGTGCATCTGAGCGTGCCGCACGGCCTGGAACAATATACGGGTGCGGCCTGGGGTACGCGCGACGCCTGTCAGGGGCCGATCGAATTCCTGCTCGCCTATGAGCACGACCGCGAAGCCAAAGAAGTGGTGAAGACCATCTTCGGTGAGCAATATCTGGAAGGAGGCGACTGGCCGCAATGGTTCATGCTGGAGCCCTATGCCAACATTCGCGCGGGCGACAGTCACGGCGACGTCATCGTCTGGCCGCTGAAGGCACTCTGCGACTATATCGAGGCGACCGGCGATCTCGCCATCCTCGACGAGAAGGTCTCCTGGCGTGACGAAAAGACCATGCAGAAGGCGCCCGAGGCCGATGCCATCGCGACCCATGTCGAGAAGCTGCTCGATACTGTCCGCACACAGTTCATTCCGGGAACGCATCTGATCCGCTATGGCGAGGGAGACTGGAACGATTCGCTGCAGCCGGCCGATCCGCATCTGCGCGACTGGATGGTGAGCAGCTGGACCGTCGCCCTGCTCTATGAGCAGATCGTCCGTTATTCCGCCATCCTGCGCCGCCGCGGCCACAGCGGCGAGGCAAATGCCTTGCGGAAGATAGCAACCGCGATGCGCCGGGATTTCAACCGCCATCTCGTGCGCGACGGCGTCGTTGCCGGCTATGGCATCTTCGATCCCGCCCATGACGGCGTCGAATTGCTGCTGCATCCGAGCGACAAACGTACCGGCCTTTCCTTCTCGCTGATCTCGATGACGCAGGCCATGCTCGGCAAGCTGTTCACGCCGGCGCAGAGGCGGCATCATATGCGGCTGATCGAAGAGCATCTGCTCTTCCCCGATGGCGTGCGGCTGATGGAAAAGCCGGCGACCTACGCCGGCGGGCCCGAAACTCTGTTTCGCCGGGCCGAATCCTCGTCCTTCTTCGGCCGCGAGATCGGGCTGATGTATGTGCATGCGCATCTGCGTTATTGCGAAACGCTCGCGCTCGACGCTGCGGCGGAGGAGCTGTGGAAGGCGATCGCCGTCGTCAATCCGATCGCCGTCACGACGGCCTTGCCGCATGCTTCTCTGCGCCAGCGCAATACCTATTTCAGCAGCAGCGACGCGGCTTTCCATGACCGTTATCAGGCGGCGGCGCAATGGGCGCGCGCCAAGAGCGGAAAGATCGCCGTCGATGGCGGCTGGCGCATCTATTCGAGCGGACCTGGCCTCTACACCAGGAGTTTCGTCGAAAATATCCTGGGCTTCAAACGACGCTTCGGCCGGCGCAGGCGCAAACCGCTCCTGCCTGCGGCGCATGCCGCCATCGATCTGCAGACGGATCACGCCGCTTGGCGGCGGTTGATGAAGCCGAATATGGAGGGGATAGCGTTGAGAGAACGCTAAACAACGGCAAGAGAGAACGCCAAGCAACGGGGGTTCTTATGATCCGCAACTCCTCACAAAGCAAAGCCCTGAACCACACGGCACGATCCGATGCCGAAAAAGCGCGCATTTGTGCCGCTAACAACGCAGACCTGTATCAGGCGGTTTTCCGTGCCCGTGGACTGCCGGATCAGCGCACCAGCGCGTTTTGGTCAAGCGACGCGATCGCACCGCCATACTATTCCAACATGACGACACTCGACCCGGATGCAACGGACGAACAGCTGGTTGAAATCGGTCGGCTTACAGATCGGCTAGGACGGCGTCCTGGCTGCAAAGACGGGTTTTCCAGGCTCGATCTTGTCGACAAAGGGTTCCAGTTGTTGTTTTCCGCATCATGGATTTGGGCTGAACCTCACAGAATCTCAGCGCGTGCGCCGCAAGATTGGGCACGCATTCGCGATGGCGCGGCCCTGGAAGGCTGGGAACATTCGTGGAAAGAGTCGGGCAGCCCCACAGATGCCAACGTCTTCACACCGGCTCTGCTCTCCGATCCCGACATACACATCTATGGCCGATGGGCCGGCGACGGCTTTGACGCGGGCTGCATCGTAAATCGATCACCCGAGGCTGTCGGGATCTCCAACATCTTTAGCTTGGCTGGCACGCCGCAGGTCTTCCAGGATGCCAGCTCATTGGCCACTGTCGCCTTTTCACCCGATCTGCCGCTTGTCGGATACGATCGTGATGAAGCACTGGACGAAATGACAAAACTGGGTTTCAGGCCGGTCGGCCAATTGCGGATTTGGCTATCTGATGAGGGCGGCACGTAACGCGTTTCTTCATTTGCGTTATTCAGCGGGTAGCCACGCAACGCCGTCAAGATGCGAACGTTCAGGACAGGTCGGTCGCGCCGCGCAGTTCTTCAAACCGCGCAGCACTCTTCGACAGATGGCTGCGGATGGCACGGCGCGCGGCCGCTTCGTTGCCGTCGCGGATCGCCGTGAATATGGCATGGTGTTCCCTGCGCATGCGAGCGGCATGGCGCTTGCGCTCCGCAGCCGTCATCTTGTCCAAGCGCGCCCATTGACGCGGCACCATGATGTTGCCGAACGTATCGAAGAGGCGGCCGTAGTAAGAATTCTGCGTCGCGACCAGGATCGACCGGTGGAAGGCGTAGTCTTCCTCAGCACCGTATCCACCCTCTTCGAGCGCCCTGTCGAGAGCATCGAGCCGATCCTGCATACGGTCGATATCTTCCTGCGTGCGCCGCAGTGCGGCGAGACCGGCCGCCCCATATTCGACCCCCATGCGCAGCTCCAGCACCCGCAGAACCTCATCGATCGACTGCAGGTCATTGGGAATGATGGAGAAGGATCTCGGTGTCGGATCGTCCGAGACGAAAGCGCCGAGGCCCTGGTGCGTGGTGATCAGTCCCTTGGCTCGCAGAGTGGCGAGCGCCTCGCGCACGATCGTGCGGCTGACACCGCTCGCCGCCATAATCGCCTGTTCGGTCGGCAGGCGCTGGCCCGGCTTGAGGTCACCGGACTCGATCTGCGCCGCCAGCGTATCGGCAAGGTTGCTACGCAGGTTCGGCGGCTGGCGAATGGTGCTGAAGAGCGCGTTGTCCTTGTCCGTCATTCCTTGTCAATCCTGCCTCTCGGGGCGGCTGCTCCGGCAGAATGCTTCAAGCTAACCCGGAAAAGCTCTAGCGCATGCCGGCTGGAAAGGCAAAAACGACGCGAGCCGAGACTCTGTGCTTCGTCAGTCGGCGAAAAGCGATCACCGCGCCAGCCAGCCGCCGTCGACGGGCAGCACCGTCCCGTGCACGTAATCGGATGCGGGCGACGCCAGGAACACGGCAGCACCGCCAAGTTCGGACGGCGTTCCCCAGCGCCCCGCCGGAATACGGGCGAGGATGGCGGCGTTGCGGTCGGCGTCCTCGCGCAGCGCCGTGGTGTTGTTGGTGACGAAATAACCGGGCGCAATGGCGTTGACGTTGACGCCCTTGCCGGCCCATTCGCAGGCGAGCAGTTTCGTCAATCCGGCAAGCCCGCTTTTCGAGGCCGTGTAGGACGGGATGCGAATGCCGCCCTGGAAGGAGAGCAGCGAGGCGATGTTGATGATCTTGCCCCTGCCTTTCTCGACCATGTGGCGGCCGGCGGCCTGCGACAGGAAGAAGGCGGTCTTGAGGTTGACGTCGATCACTGCGTCCCAATCTTCCTCGGTGAAGTCGAGCGCGTCGGCGCGGCGGATGATGCCGGCATTGTTGACGAGGATATCGAGTCCGCCGAAGGTCTGGATGGTCTCGGCAACGATCCCCTTGACCGGTTCGATGGTGCCGAGATCGGCCTTGATGACATGGAAGCGGCTGCCGGCCTGTTTCACCAGCGCCTCGGTTTCGTCCATCGCGGAGCGCCCGACGGCGGCGATCGCGGCACCGGCCTCGGCGAGCGCCGCTGCGATTGCCTGGCCGATGCCGGTATTGGCGCCGGTGACGACGGCGGTCCGGCCGGAGAGGTCGAAGGGATTTGCCACGGTGTTACCTCAGATCCGCAATGGCGATATGGTCCATGTCGGTGAAGCTCTTATTGTCGCCGGCCATCGCCCAGATGAAGCTGTAATTCTTCGTGCCGGCGCCCGAATGGATCGACCAGGGCGGCGAGATGACCGCCTGTTCGTTGGCGACCAACATGTGCCGGGTCTGCTGCGGCTCGCCCATGAAATGGAAGACACGCTGGTCGGCTTCGAGATCGAAATAGAGATAGGCTTCCATGCGCCGGTCATGCGTATGGGCCGGCATGGTGTTCCAAACGCTGCCAGGCTCGATCATGGTGAAGCCCAGGGTGAGCTGACAGGACTGGCAGACCTCCGGGTGGATGAACTGGAAAATCGAGCGCTTGTTGGCCGTCGCGGCTTCGCCCGGCGTCAGGTGGCGCGCCTTTTCGCGGGTGAGCAGCACGGTCGGGTGCGCTTGGTGCGCTGGCGTCGAGACCAGATAGAACTTCGCCGGATTGGCAGCATCCGCGCTCTCGAAGCGGATGTCCTTGACGCCCTTGCCGGCATAGAGGCAGTCATACTTGGCAAGGTCGTAGCTCATGCCGTCGACGATGATGCGGCCGGCGCCGCCGATGTTGAGGGCTCCGAGTTCACGTTCGGCGAGGAAAGTTTCCTGGCCGATCGCCGTCGGCGCCGTCAGTGTCAGCGCGGCACCGAGCGGCGTGGCGCCGCCGATAACCATCCGGTCGTAATGGGAATATGTCAGCCGGATCTCGCCGCCTGCGAAGACGGTCTCCACCAGAAAGTGACGCCGCAGCGTTTCGGTGTCGTATTCGCGCACGGCCTCGGGATGGGAGGCGTGCCTCACGTCGATCTGCATGTCAGTTTTCCTTCAGCTTCGTTGTCGTCACGCATCGTCGCTATGGCGCAAGCCGGCCCATCAGCCGTCTTCCGCTGTGGCGGTATCCGTCTGGTTACATAGTTGTACGACAAGTTTGGTGTCAACAAGTTTGTCCGGTACTCGCCTGAGCAGACGTGAGGCGATCGCGAGCGGCCGCGTTCGTCGCGCCCGCATATTCCTCGCCAAAACGAAAAAAGCCTGCCGCGGGAGGAGGTGCGGCAGGCTTTCGGAAAACCGAACGACAGCTGGGAGGAGGAGTGCGGTCGTTCCCGCAGACGTCCCTGGGAGGAGGATGGAGCGCCTGCATATCGAAGGATGCGGGAGGAGGTGCATCGCTTCGATGGAATAATCATACTTATTTTCTGCTCAGATGATAGGCATTTCTTTGCAGGGCAGCTATGCGTTATGTGAAAAGCGGGCAGCTCCGCCATCTGGCAGGCAAGTGCAAAAGCAAAACGCCCGCTCGGGAGGAAGCAGGCGCTGGGCAAGTCTCGAAAATGATGGTCTGTCTGGCCGTTACCGGGCGATTGCCGCGCGCGCAACGTTGCGGATGTCGCCGCGGCCGATGCCGAGGTCATCCAGTTCGCGCGTGGACATACGGCCCAGTTCAGCGACCGTCTGACGGTACTTGCGCCAATTGTTGAAAGAGCGTGCTACGTTCATGATGATCCCCTTTCCGTGGGCTTTCGAAGCCTAGCCGCCAGTCCTTGGCGCTTCGTTTGCTTCGATGCGCTTGATATAATGCGGGACTGGCGATTGTTGCAGCGCCAATGCATCACTGCACCTATGCGATATCTGCATGGGTTCTCACGGGCAGCAGCCGACGTCAGGCTTTGAAGCGATCGAAGGCCGTCAGCCGGACGAGCGGCGGATCGGCCTCCCTCCACCGATAGATTTCCGAACGCAGATAGGAAAGCTCGTCGCCGAGATCGTCTTCGCCGACTTCGATCCACCAGGATTTCAAGCGGCCGTCGCTTCCGTCCGACCAGCGGTAGCCCCTTGCCTTCAGGTGATCCTTCATCTCGAATGGGCTGTGTTCGGCAAAGATGCGGACGCGGCAGCGTTGGCTGGCCCGGTACAGCTCGGCGAAGGGGCTTTCACCGTCGCCTTGCTGTCGATCGAGGATCTCCAGGAGCGCGTGGCAGTCGTCCACCGCGCGGTGGCCTCCGTGGAAGTAACCGGCCTGGCCGACGAGATAACCGAGCTTCGTGCCCTCGAAACCGCGGGCGCTCCAGTCGATCTCCGAAACCGAGCACGCCCAGGCCTTGCCGGCGAAGATGGGCGAGAAGGCCTCGCAGAACGGCCGATCGAACCCGGCATTGTGGGCAATGATGAGATCCGCCGGTTCGATCAGGGCATTCAGCGACGGCATGTCGATGGTCTGTCCTTCGACCATGACGTCGGTAATCCCGGTCAGCCTGGTGATGTCGGGCGGGATCGGCCTGGACGGCTGCTGCAGGCCGCCATAGATGCCGACCACATCGCCGACTGCGCCGTCATCGTTGAAGGTGAAGGCGACCGCGCCGATTTCGATGATCTCGTCGCTGCGGTGATTGAGGCCTGTCGTCTCGGTATCGAGAATGACGCCGAACCGCGAAAAACCCGGCCGTCTCGCTGCCGCGACCGGCCGGGCGGCGAGTTTCCGCAGGATGCGGTAATTGCCGCTCTCCTCAAGCGCGCGCGCCATGTCTTCGTCGGAGCGGACCGCCGGCGGTGACGGCCGCCGACGCGAAGGGCCACGTGCCTCGGCCATTGCAGGCGATGCCTTGGCAAACATGTCGAGTTGCGAATCTCTGTGCACGCTCATCGAACTTGTATGTCACGGAGGCGCAGGCGAATCCATCGCCCGCGGCGCGCTATGCCCAGCCCTTGCGTTTAACGGACAAGAAAGTTTAGCTGAGCGGCAGCGGCTGAAGGAGAATACATGCCTCGTGACCACATCAGGGACGCTGACGAAGACGTCGTCATTATCGGCGCCGGCGCTGCCGGTATTGCCGCTGCCCGCCGCCTGCTGGCAATCCGTCCCGGTCTTTCCGTCCTCATGCTCGAAGCCGGCGACCGTCTCGGTGGGAGGGCCTGGACGGTTGGGCTGCCTGAAACTGGCGATCTGGGTTTCGATCTCGGATGCGGCTGGCTGCACGGGGCGCGGACCAATGCCTGGACGGCGATTGCCGGTGAGGTCGGACTGACGGTCGACCGCTCGCCGGCGCCCTGGAACGGCGGGCGGCGGCTTCGGCGGGACGATGCGGAGATCGAGCGCGCGCAGCAGGCGATCGGCGCCTATTTTGAACGCCTCGAAAGCCATGAAGGCAACGATACCGACTTGGCAGCAAAGCTCCAGCCCGACAGTCGCTGGAACGGCCAGATCCGGGCGATCGGCACTTACATCACCGGCGCCGAATTGGAGCGCTCGTCGATCGCCGACTACAACAGATATGATCCCGGCGCCGGTCCCGACTGGCGTGTGCGGCAGGGCTACGGAACATTGATCGCGCTCTATGGCGCGCCGGTCCGGACAACGCTCGGCGTCGAAGCAAGGCGCGTCGATCACCGCCATTCCGGCCGTATCAGCATCGAGACAAGCCAGGGAATGATCAGCGCCCGAACTGTGCTCGTCACCGTTTCGACGAATGTGCTTGCCGCCGGCAGGATCGCCTTCGACCCTCCCCTGCCCGACAAGATCGAAGCGGCAACTCGCTTGCCGCTGGGGCTTGCCGATAAGCTCTTTCTCAGCCTCACCGATCCGGAGGCGCTGCCGGCGGATACGCATATGCTCGGCTCGACCAGTCGCGGTGCGACCGGCACGTATCAGTTGCGGCCGTTCGGCGCTCCCGTCGTGGAGGCTTATTTTGCCGGCGATCTCGCGCATGATCTGGAGCTGGCGGGAGCAAAGGCTGCCTTTTCGTTCGCCGCGGATGAGCTGGCGGCACAATTCGGCACGGACATCCGCAAGCAGTTGTCCGTGGCGGCGATCTCGGCATGGGCCGCGACGCCTCACATCGGCGGTTCCTATTCTTATGCGGAACCCGGCGCCTCCGATCTGCGCGGCGTCCTCGCCGAACCGCATGACGAGCGGATTTTCTTTGCCGGCGAAGCCTGTTCGCGCTCGCGTTATTCGACGGCGCATGGCGCCTACGAGACCGGTGTTGCCGCTGCCGACCGGATCGCCGGCTCGTCGTCGAGAAATCTATAACGGCTGCCGGTCGTGACGGCAGGCGGGAATATTTTTTCCCACTTGTAGCACGGACGGGATTGGTTATTCTGACCTCGCCCCCGCGCTACCTTAGCCCGGGGCGCTGTACCTCATCCAGCGGCAGAGGCCGCTTCAAGCACGATATTGTCATTGATTGCAGGAGCCCCGGCTTCTACCCCGACGATTTTGCGCGTCGGCCGCGGGTATCCGCATGAGGAGGAAGACATGGATTATCGCAAGCTCGGTCTGAGCGGGACTGTCGTCACTGCCTATTGCCTCGGCACCATGACCTTTGGCGCGGAGGCCGACGAAGCGGCTTCGCACAAGCTGCTCGACGATTATTTCGCATGGGGCGGCAATTTCATCGATACCGCCGACGTCTACAGCGCCGGCAAGTCGGAAGAGATCATTGGACGCTGGCTGAAGGCGCGCCCGACCGAGGCCCGCCAGGCGATCGTCGCCACAAAGGGGCGGTTTCCGATGGGCAACGGCCCTAACGATATCGGCCTGTCGCGCCGGCATCTCGGCCAGGCGCTTGATGATTCGCTCCGCCGCCTCGGCCTCGAACAGATCGACCTCTATCAGATGCATGCCTGGGACGCGCTGACGCCGATCGAGGAGACGCTGCGCTTCCTCGACGACGCGGTTTCATCAGGCAAGATCGGCTATTACGGCTTCTCCAACTATGTCGGCTGGCATATCGCCAAGGCGTCCGAGATCGCCAAGGCGCGCGGTTATACCCGTCCGGTGACGCTGCAGCCGCAATACAGCCTTCTCGCGCGCGACATCGAGCTCGAAATCGTCGCCGCCTGCCAGGATGCCGGCATGGGCCTGCTGCCCTGGTCGCCGCTCGGCGGCGGCTGGCTGACAGGCAAGTACAAGCGCGACGAGATGCCGACCGGCGCCACCCGCCTCGGCGAGAACCCCAATCGCGGCAGCGAATCCTATGCGCCGCGCAATGCGCAGGAACGCACCTGGGCGATCATCGCGACCGTCGAGGAGATCGCCAAAGCCCGCGGCGTCAGCATGGCGCAGGTGGCGCTCGCCTGGACGGCGGCGCAGCCGGCCGTAACTTCCGTCATTCTCGGCGCCCGCACGTCCGAACAGCTGGCCGACAATCTCGGTGCCATGAAGCTCGCGCTCTCCGGCGAGGAGATGGCCAAGCTCAATGAGGTCAGCGCCCCCCAACCCATGGACTATCCCTACGGCAAGGGCGGCATCAATCAGCGCCACCGCAAGATCGAGGGCGGCCGCTGAGCCTTCGGCCTGGATTTGCAGCGACACCGTCCGCTTCCTGCCGAAGCGGACGGATCATTCTCCGATGTCCGGCAACATCAATGCAAAAAAGCCGCCATGTTTCTATGGCGACTCTTCGGCCTTGGGAGGCTATTTAGGCCGGGAGCTGGAAGAACCAGTTGGCGATCAGAACGATTGCCAGGCCGCCGACTAGTGCAAGATAAGGGAGCATGCCGGCTTTCCTGATGCCGAGATCCTGGCCGATGAGACCGAGATCCTCCATCGCGCCTGCCGGGAACTTGCCGCCGTCGCGCACATAGTGGCGATAGGCGAAAACCGGCAGGATCAGGGCTGCGAAGATGAACCCGACCCAGAGTGCATTGGAGTAACCCCAGACCTTGGCGCCGGCGCCGAGAAAGAGCGCATTGACGAAAGCGAGCACGGTGTTGAGGCCGATCAGCCAGCTCGGCGCCTTCCAGGGGCGTTCAATATGGCCGGAATCTATTCGGTGGATCCAGCCGGAATTGAGGTTCAGGAAGTTGAAGATGATGTAGCCGACATTCGAGACGGCAAGCACGAAGAAATAGCCGCCGGCATCCGAAGCGATCGCCAGAAGGAAGAGGTTAAAGGCGAAGTCGGTCCACATGGCCCGCGTCGGGGCTCCGTGCTCATTGGCGTGGTCGAGATATTTCGGCAGCCAGCCGTCCTTCGAGCCCTGATAGAGCGTGCGCGAGGAGCCGGCCATCGCCGTCATGATGGCGAGGAAGAGCGCCATGATCATGAGGATGACGAGCAATTGGGTGATGACCCGGCCGGCGCTGATCAGGCCGCCGAGCGCTTCGGCAACGCCAGTGCCGTCGACAATGCCGGGGGCGAGCATACCGGCATGGCCGAGAACGCCCTGGAAAGCGAAGGGGACGAGGAAGAAGAACAGGCAGCAGGCCAGGCCGGAATAGAAGATCGCCTTGAAGGTGTCGGTCTTCGGGTTCTTCAGTTCCCGGGTGTAGCAGACGGCCGTCTCGAAGCCGTAGGTCGACCAGGCGGCGATATAGAGGCCGCCGAGAAACAGCGTCCAGCCGCCGTTGCTCCAGGTGCCGTCAGAGGCAGTATAGGCGGCCGTCGGCGGCAGGAGGCCGGTGACGTTGGCGGCGACGACCTGGCCGCTGATGATCGGATAGAGGCCGATGATCAGCAGCGGGACCAGCACGATGATCGCCAGCCATTTCTGCACGCTCGCCGTTTCCGAGATGCCGCGATGCTGGATCGCGAAGATGATCAGCATCAGGACGCCGCCGATGAAAAAGGTGGCGTTGATGTTGGCGGTGGCGAGGTAGGGAATGCTGAAGCTTGCGAGCGACCAGCTGCGGATCGCCGGCGTCAATGCGGCGACGCCATCGGCGCCGAGCAGCGCCTTGACGGCGTCATCAGGCGTGGTGCCGGCATGGGCTGCGATATATTCGGCGACGCGGGGGCTGTCAGCCGTAACGGATGCGGCATGCGCGGCGATCCAGTCGAGGACCATTTGCGAATCGGCCGCCGGAATCGGGAAGAATGCATTGAGAATGTAGCCGGCGGCGATGGCGCAGCCGAGCGAAAGCACCGGCGACCAGGCAAACCAGTTGCACCAGACCGAGAGCGGCGCGATGAACTTCGAATAGCGCAGCCAGGCGGTGGCGCCGTAGACGGAGGCCCCGCCGGATTTATTGCCGAACATGCCGGCGATCTCGGCATAGGTGAAGGATTGCAGGAAACCCATTACCATCGAGATGATCCAGACGACGAAGGCGAGCTTGCCCGTCGTGCCTGCGATGCCGCCAATCGAGAAGAGAACGAGCGGCGGCACGCCGGCGGCCACCCAGAACGCGCCCTTCCAGTCGAGTGCGCGTATAAGCTTACCTTCGGTGCCGGGCGCAATTCCGGCCTCCACAATATCTGTCATCGGTGAAATTCCCCATTCGATTGTTCCGGACGTATCTCTGTACGTCTCCCTGAACGTGTCTCCCTGACAGTCTCAAGCCCGACCGGATGATTTTGGCGATCCGCGCTCCCGACGGATTCTCCGAGTCTGAACTCTTGATGCATAGTGAAGATATTTTCTTTTTAGTCAACATCACTTTACTTTCCACAGGCATTTTGTAACCTGTGTGGGCTTATGCCGAGCGGCATGCCGATCCCCCTGAGGGTAGAATGCAAGAACTTCATCCTGTCATGCCAGGCCCCCGAACGGTCATTCCGAGCCTCGTCCATTATCCCGGTATTCCGGCCCTGCCGGAGGGCACTGAACGCTACCGGGCAAAGGGCGGCGGATCGGTCGTCGTGCGCGTCGAGGCGGGCGACCACGTGAGCGTCATCGACAGCGAAGGGGGGCAGATCTGCGAGCTCTCCCTCCTTGACGAAAAAGGTCGCTTCCAGGCAGCCGGTCTCGGAACGGCATTCAGCAATTCAGCGGATGGTTTGAAGACCATTCTTCAGGCAGCGGATGAGAGTGCTGCCCGTACGCGCGCGGCACTTCAGCGGCGAGGCGCCGATCTCGCAGCGGCCGGAGCGCTCCGCGTCTTTGGGGCGGGATCGACGCCGGGCAGCCGGGCGGAGTTCACGATTGCCATGAAGGGTCTGCTGATCGTCGCGGCACCCGCCGGGGCCATGTCGCCGGAGGCGCAGGACACGGCGACGCCGATCGAGATCCGGATTAAGCGAAGCCTGCTGATTCGCGACTATGCCTCCGCGCTGCCGGAACCGGCGGCCGATCCGATCGAGGATATCCGCATCCGGGCGGCGAGCGCCGCCGCCTATTTCGTGCGCGCCGGCGAATTCATCCAGATCATCGACGTCTATGGGCGCCAGTGCACCGATTTCCAGGCCTTTGCCGCCCGCAAGGTCGATAAGGGCCTCGATCTCGCGCTCGATTCGACCGTCACCCGCACGCTGCTCGGCCGCAGCTATCCCACGCCCGGCCTGCCGTCCAAGGCTTTCGACCGCGACTTCGAGCCGCTGGTCGAGATCGTCCAGGATACCGTCGGCCGCCACGACGCTTTCGCGACGGCCTGCAATTCGCGCTATTATGACGACATGGGTTATCCCGGCCACGTCAATTGCACGGACAATTTCAACGCGGCGCTGGCGCCTTACGGCATTGCCGGGCGCAAGGGCTGGGAAGCGCTGAATTATTTCTACAACACCAATATCGATCACAACAACCAGCTCTATCTCGACGAGCCCTGGTCGCGTCCCGGCGATTACGTGCTGATGCGCGCGCTGACCGATCTCGTTTGCGTCTCGTCGTCCTGTCCTGACGATATCGATGCGGCGAACGGCTGGGATCCGACGGATATCCATGTCCGCACCTTTTCCGGAAAAGAGAAATTCTCACGAGCGGTAGCCTATCGCATGACCCCAGATGCAGAAGCCGAACTGACGCGCGAAACCGCCTTCCATCCTCGCCTTTCGGCGTTGACGCGAGATTATACGGAATATCGCGGCTACTGGCTGCCGAACCGCTTCTCATCCGAAGGCCCGGTCGAGGAATACTGGGCCTGCCGCGAGCGCGCCGCCATCATTGATCTCTCCCCCTTGCGAAAGTTCGAAGTGACGGGTCCGGACGCCGAGGAACTGCTGCAATACTGCCTGACGCGCGACGTGCGCAAACTCTCGACCGGCCAGGTCGTCTATTCCGCGATGTGCTACGAAAATGGCGGCATGATGGATGACGGCACGCTCTTCAGGCTCGGCGACAAGAACTTCCGCTGGATCGGCGGCGATGATTTCAGCGGCATATGGCTGCGTCAGCAGGCCGAGAAGAAGGGCTTCAAGGCGTGGGTTCGATCATCGACCGACCAATTGCACAATATCGCGCTGCAAGGCCCCAGGAGCCGCGATATCCTGAAGGGGATCATCTGGACGGCGCCGCGCCAGCCCGCGATCGGCGAACTCGAATGGTTCCGCTTCACCGTTGGTCGCATGGGCGGATTCGAGGGCGCCCCGGTGGTGATCTCGCGCACGGGCTATACCGGCGAGCTCGGCTACGAGATCTTCTGTCATCCGAAGGATGCGCTGACGGTGTTCGATGCCGTGTGGGAGGCAGGCCAACCGCACGGGCTGAAGCCGATGGGGCTGGAGGCGCTCGACATGGTCCGCATCGAGGCGGGCCTGATCTTCGCCCATCACGAATTCACCGACCAGACGGATCCGTTCGAGGCCGGCATCGGCTTCACCGTGCCGCTGAAATCCAAGCAGGACGATTTCATCGGCCGCGAAGCGCTGATCCGGCGCAAGGAACATCCGCGCCATCTGCTCGTCGGCCTTGATATCAAGGCCAACGAGTCGGTCGGCCATGGTGACTGCATCCACATCGGCCGCGCCCAGGTCGGCGTCGTCACCAGCGCCACCCGCTCGCCTGTTCTCGGCAAGACGATCGCGCTTGCCCGCATCGACGTAACGCATGCTAGCCCGGGCACTGAGGTTGAGATCGGCAAGCTGGACGGCCACCAGAAGCGCCTGCCGGCGACGATCGTGCCGCTTTCGCATTACGATCCGCAGAAGACGCGGCCGCGCTCGTAACCCATTTCGCGTTCAGGAGACGACGATCGGTTCCGTCCGTCGTCTCCCGGATATTGCCCTCAAGCGGCCTGTACCGCTGCGTTCAGCGGGATTTCGACGTCGATCTCCAGAGTGGAGACAAACTCGTTGCGGTCGATCGTCACCTGCACCTTGTCGTGGTCAAGCTCGACATGCTTTGCGATCACCGCAAGGATTTCCTCGCGCAGCAGCGAAACAAGGTCCGATCCTGCCGATGAGCGTTCGTGCGCAAGGAGCACCTGCAAGCGTTCGCGGGCGGCGGGTGCCGTTCTCTGCTTGTTGAAAAGACGGAAGATATTCATGCTGCCCTCCGTCCGAAGATCTTGCCGAAAAGATTGCGCTTTTCCTCGGGGATCGTGACCGGCAAGGTTTCGCCGGCGAGCCGGCGAGCGGCATCGAAATAAGCCATCGCAGCCGCGCTGCGGCTTTCCGCCAGCGTGACCGGCGCACCGATGTTGGAGGCGCGCAGCACATCCATGCTCTCAGGCACGATGCCGAGGAGCGGGATGGAGAGGATTTCCAGGACGTCGTCGACCTTCAGCATGTCACCGCGTTCGGCGCGGTTGGCGTCGTAACGGGTGAGCAGCAGGTGCTTTTCCATCCGCTCGCCGCGTTCGGCCTTGGCGGTCTTGGCATCGAGCAGGCCGATGATACGGTCGGAATCACGGACCGACGAAACTTCCGGGTTGGTGACGACGACGGCAACGTCGGCATGGCGCATGGCAAGTGTCGCGCCGCGCTCGATTCCGGCGGGGCTGTCGCAGATGATCCAGTCGAAATAGCGCTTCAGATCGTTGATGACGCGCTCGACGCCCTCGGCCGTCAGATTGTCCTTGTCGCGGGTTTGAGAGGCCGGCAGCAGGAACAGCGTCTCCAGCCGCTTGTCGCGGATCAGCGCCTGGGTGAGCTTGGCATCCCCCTGGATGACGTTGATCAGGTCGTAGACGACCCTGCGCTCTGCGCCCATCACGAGGTCGAGATTGCGCAAGCCGACGTCGAAATCGACCACGACGACCTTTTCATTGCGTTGCGCCAGCGCCGCTCCCAAAGCGGCGGTCGAGGTCGTCTTTCCGACCCCGCCCTTGCCTGACGTGACGACGATCACTTTCCCCATTTCTCTCTCCTTTGCCGTGGCCGCAGCCGGGTCAGATCAGTTTTTCCGCCATGATCGCGTCCTCTTCGAGCCAGAGCTGAACAGCCTGTCCGCGAAGATTGGGGGCCATGTCTTCCGCCATTTTGTAGATGCCGTCGATCGCCACCAGCTCGGCTTCGAGCTTGCGGCAAAAGATCCGCGCCGATGCGTTGCCGATGGAGCCTGCCATGGCCCGGCCGCGCAACGCGCCGTAGATGTGGACGGAGCCGCCGGCGATGACCTCGGCGCCCGAGGCAACAGCTCCGATCACGGTGACGTCGCCTTCCGGAAAAATCACCGACTGCCCCGAGCGCACCGGTTCCCTGATGACGATGGATTGCGTCGTCATTGCCGGGCGGGTCTCGGTCGCTGCCGGCTTGGCCACCGGATCGGCAGGCTCATTCGGCTGAACCTCGATGTCGGAGGCGGAGCGGCCGCCTTTCAGCGCCGGAGGCATGCCCGCGCCCAGGATCGACGGGCGCGCGCCCTCGATCCCCATGATGCTGACATTGCGCTTGGCAAGTTCGGCGATGAGGTCCTTCAACTGCGGCCGGTCGATTTGCAGATCCGTCAAATCGAGCACGACAGGCCGTCCGAGGAAAAAGCCGGCCGAGCGGGCAGCCAGATCGTCCAGCCTGGCCAACCAATCATCGATCGGAAGGTCCGGGGACAGCATGACCGCCAGGAAAGAGCGGCCCTTGATGCGGATAGAGCGAGCGTCTGTTAGCACTTTGGTCATCTATGTGAAGAAATCGTTGACCATGTCTACCGCCGGTATGGTTAACAAAAGGTTAACGCGGCCCTAACATTCCCTATAACGGCACGACGTTTTTCGCGGCCGGGATAATGCCAAGTTGTTGGAAATACAGAGCGATAAGAAGACGCCCCGCACAGTTAACGGTGCGACTTTCATCGCAAGCCGCAAATTCAACCGTCGCTTGGGCAACGCTCAGCCTTGCGCCTTGCGTTGGGCGTCGGAAATGGCGCGTGCGGCCTCTTCCGACGAGTTGGCGAGCGTGCGCATCTCGGCGGCAAGCACGGCAAAGCCTGACCCAGCGGTGCCGGCACGCGCCGCCTCGATGCCGGCGTTGACGGCGAGCAGCTTGAGGTAACGCAGCGACTGCAGGATCTCGTTGGTCTTCGAGGCGGTGACGCGCATGTCGGCGGTCTGTTCGTCGATTCGCTGATAGAGCGATTCGATATTGATGATGCTGCCTTCGAGATAGAGAAGTTCAGCGTTCTCGTCCCAGATTCCGCCACCGGTCTCGGTCGCCCAGATGAGATGGCCCCCGGCGTGGCGGATGCGGTATTCCATCGTCCAGTCCGTCCGCTGCTCGAGCGCCCGCCCGACCACCTCGTCCATCAAGGGCACGTCTTCCTCGTACATGATCGAGGTGAAAGTCCGTGTCCTGTTGCCGATGATTTCGTCGGCAGGGTAACCGAAGATGCGCTCGATGCCGTTGGTCATCTCAAGCATCGTGTAGTTTTCGTCGGCGCGGCAGCGGTAAAGAAAACCGCTCATGCGCCCGAGAATGCTTGTTTGAAAATCCATGAGGGCCTCGCTCGAAAGGAGGAATTGCGAATTGGATTACTCACTTCACTTTAAACGTTGGAAGGAGCCGCAGCGAACGGCTCTCTTCCTGCCATGCGGGGCCGCAGCACTTTGAATCTGCCGCATGACTTTATCCGGAAATCGATTCGGATTTAATAAATTATGCGGCATCCCCGCCATCAGTTGCGCAGATATTCCTCCATGGAATCGTCGAGCGCCTCGACCCACGGCGTATGATGCTTCGGCGACATGTTGCCGGTCATCAGCGACCGGTAGGCATGATCGCGGAAGCCCATGATGTTGTGGGCCTTGTGATGTTCCCATTCCATGAAGGTCCGGTTGGTGCCTTCGATGTCGAAGGAAGGATAATCGGTCTCGGCGAGCAGTTCCTTCACATAGTCACCCTGATACCAGATCATCTGCTCGGCATCCTCGAGCGTCTCCTCGCGGGCGCGCCACATGTCGAAATTCGCCTTCAGTTCCTCTTCCGGCGGCAGGGTGATGCGGCCCATCATCACGTCGCGCGCCCACCAGGCCTGCACGTCGAACATGTTGAAGGTATAGAACTGGTCCTGCATGCCGATATAGAAGAGCTGCGGGTTCTTGTCGAAGATTACGCCCTTGTAGAGGCTGTCGGCCCACAGGCGGTTGGCGGTCTTCAGCCGGAGATCGTCGGGCAGGAAGGGGAAATGGTGCTGGTATCCGGTACATAGGATCAAGGCGTCGACTTCCTTGCTCGAATCGTCGAGGAAATGCGCGGTGCGGTTTTCGAGCCTGGTCAGCAGCGGCCGTTCTTCGAAATTCTCCGGCCACTTGAAGCCCATCGGCTTTGAACGGTAGCTCGTCGTCACCGATTTCGCGCCGTATTTCCAGCACTGCGAACCGATGTCTTCGGCCGAATAGCTGCGGCCGACGATCAAGATGTCCTTGCCCTTGAACTCGAGAGCGTCGCGGAAATCATGGGCGTGCAGGACGCGGCCGTTGAAGGTCTTCACACCTTCAAAATAGGGCACGTTCGGGGTCGAGAAGTGGCCTGATGCAACGACGACATAGTCGAATTCCTCGTCATACATCCGGTCTTCGATGCGGTTATGCGCCGTCACCGTGAATTTCTTCATGGCCTCATCGAAGCGGACCATCCGCACTGGCGTGCTGAAGCGCACCCAGTGGCGGACATTCGCTTTCTCGACGCGGCCCTTGATATAGTCCCAGAGCACGGCGCGCGGCGGGTAGGAGGCAATCGGTTTGCCGAAATGCTCCTCGAAGGAATAATCGGCGAATTCGAGGCATTCCTTCGGACCGTTCGACCAGAGATAGCGATACATGCTTCCATGGACGGGCTCGCCATATTCGTCGAGGCCGGTTCGCCAGGTATAGTTCCAGAGCCCGCCCCAGTCCGACTGCTTTTCGAAGCAGACGATCTCCGGGATTTCGGCGCCCTTCTGGGCAGCCGATTGAAAGGCGCGCAGCTGCGCAAGCCCGGAAGGACCGGCACCGATCACGGCTACTCTTGTCATGAAGCATTCCCCTCTTGATTATATGGCATTGTGTGCCGGATAACTCCTCGACCTAAAATCGAAGAAGGCCAGGATTATGCAGAAATTCAAACTGTTACGGCATTTCTCTCAGTCCGGATAAATGCCGGGGCTGGTCGGAGCCCCGTCGTCATATTTCGAAAGCCAGTCGATTGTCGTCTCGCGGTAACGGGTGAGTCCCTTGTAGTCGATGAGTTCCGGCGGCAGCGTCTTCAGCACGCGCGGGAAGCGCCGCGCCCATTTCGGCACGGTGACGAGCTCTTCCATGTTCATCAGGTAGCAGCGTATGACGAAAAGGATGGCGTTCGAGCGCGGCAGGCGCCAGAGGCTTTGCAGCTCGACTCGCAGATGCACTTTCTCGCCGACATTCTCCGGCGTCACCGTCGTACGGTCGGGGCCCCATTTGTGATAATTCTCCGGGCTGGTGTCGAGCCGCGGATTGATCGTCATCGTCCAGTTGAAGCGCCGTGTCGGCTTGCCCTGCTGCAGGTTCAAAAGGAATTTCAGCGCCCGGTCGAAGACACCGATCTGATGGGCGAGCGGCACCGGCCCGTGCCATTCCATGAAGTTCATGCCGATGTCGAAATCGAGCGACCAATCGGCTTGCGTCGTCACCATGCCGGCATCCATCCACAAATTGCCGTCGCGCTGGTCGACGATGCAGAAATCACCCTGGGCCTGGCGGGTGATATATTCGAAGGGTTCATAGGGCAGCGTCGAGGCATCGCCGAAGGTGAAGCTGTCGTCGATGCCGAGCGGCCGGTTGATCCAGCGCCATTGGTCACCGTTGCGGATCAGGGTGAAATGCTCGGGGTAACCCGCCGCCTGCTCTTCCATCAGCAGTTCGAGCGTGTCCCATTGGGCGCTCATCATGTGCGGCAGCGCCTGATAGCGCAGCGGATCTTCCTTCAGCACCAGCGCTCGATCCTGCATCTCGGCGACGTAATGCTCGTCGACATCGATCAGGTTTTCGTAGACGGTTCCCGCCCGGCCGCGCACATGCGGTTCCATGTTGACCGAATACATGTATTCGTCGCGATCGAAGGGAAACGGGAAACGACGGATATTGCCAGGGCTGTTCCGGTAGCTGAAATCGTCCCGGAATGTTTCTTGCTTGAAGGCGATTGCCATGTCCGGTCTCCTTTTTTGATGCCGTCAGAGATCAAGATGAAGCGTGTTTCCCTCGAAGCGGGAAACACAGATCATCACCTTGCTGCCGGATGCCTTTTCTTCGCTTGTCAGATAGACGTCGTTGTGCAGCAGTTTGCCATCGCAGACGGCGACCGCCGTTTCGCATTGACCGCAGGCGCCGCCGCGACAGAGGAAGGGGGCGTCGACGCCGGCCGCCTCGATCGCCTCCAGCATGCTTTCGTGATGGCCGACCTTCACGGTCTTGCCGGAGCGTAGAAGCTCGATCGTGAAGGGCTTCCCGGGCAAAGAGGAAAGAAACCGTTCCGAATGCAGGTTCTGCTCTGGCCAGCCGGCATCGAGCCCCGCTTTCATCACGCCGTCGATCATGCCGGAGGGGCCGCAGACATAAAGATGCGTGCCGAGCGGCTGGCAGTCGAGCAGACGCGACAGCGGGATGGCACCGCCTTCGGCGTCGCAATAGATCTTGATGCGATGCGGGCCATAGCGCTCCAGGAGTTCCCGCCAGTAGGCGCCGCGGTCGCGCGTTCGAATGGCGTAATGCAGCTCGAAGGCGGCGCCTCCGCGGGAAAACTGCTCCATCATCGCAATGAAAGGGGTAATGCCGATGCCACCGGCGATCAGAACATGCTTGCGCCCGCGCCAGTCGGGCTGGAAGAGGTTGACGGGATAACTGACCTTCAGCTCGTCGCCTTCGCTGACCTTCTCATGCATGAAGGTGGAGCCGCCGCGTGAATCCTCGACATGCAGCACGCTGATTTCGTAGGCCGCGCAATCATGCGGGGGAGACATCAGCGAGTAGGCATTGCGGCGCATATGGCCGCCATCGTTCATCGAGACGATGATATGCGCGCCGCCTGAAAAATACGGCATCGGCTTGCCATCCAGGCGCTCGAAGCGGAAACGCTTGACGCGCTCGGCGATCGGAGTGATCCGCGCTACGCGCACGGGAATTTCAGTACCGCCGCTCAAAGGAACAACTCCTCTGGCCCAGGCGCGCTGCCGGGCTCTTCCGCGTCGATGTTGACGCCCTGGAAGGCGGCGAGCCGCCGCGAATAGTGATCACGGACGAGAAGCGTCAGCCCGCAATGGCTGCAGGCGAAGGGGCTGGCGGTGACGTCGTCAGTGATACCCTTGCAATGGACGCATTGCACCCGCCTGGCCAGCGAGCCCCGATGCTCGGTGATGATGGAGGCGTGGTCCATGCCGTAGTCAAGCGCCACGAGCATCGCCTGGCCGATGAAGCCCTCCGTGCCGGAGATATAAAGCCGAGTGCCCATGTGAGCCGTCGCGAGCGAGCCCTTCAACCGGAAGAGAAGCGTTGCGATCGTCGGCGCCGTGAAGAACATGTCGGAGCCGAGCCGGCGCAGGGACTCATCTAGGCCGGAGCCTTGAGAACCGCGGGCGACATAGAGGATCTCACTGCGGGAAAGAGCCGTTTCGTCAAGCGCGGGCTGCTGATCCAGGAGAGCCCTGGCGCCCTCCCCCTCGAGTGCGAAAATGTGCCGCCGGGCGCGCGGCTGGATGGTCAGGCCCTTATAGACTGGTCGGCTCTTGATGCCTGCAACGAGCATTGGCGTGCTCCTTAACCTACGGCAGTCCTCTTCTTCTTTTCCGGGTCGTCGAAGGGAAGCGTATGGGCGGTGGCGCTTGCCTTGACGGTCTTGCCGCGGACTTCGAGTTTCGTCCCGTGCACCGCCTTGTCAACGTCGAGGCGGGCGATCGCCATGGATTTCTTCGTCAGTGAGGAATAGCTTGGGCAGGTGATGACCCCGACCTTTTTGCCGTCGGCAAAGACCTCGTCGCCGAGATCGGCCGGTCCGTCGGCGTCGATCAGCATGCCGAAGATCTTGAAGCGCTCCTTGCCCTCGAGACGGGCATGTTCCTCGGCGCCGCGGAAGCCCGTCTTGCCGGGGCTGACGGTGAAGTCGAGGCCGAGTTCCCAGAGACTGTCGCCGGGCGGCTGGTCGGCGAAGGGATACATTTGCGAATTGTCGTAGGGGTAGAACAGCAGATAGCTTTCGACGCGCAGCATGTCGAGGACCGAGAAGCAGCAGGGGATGATGCCCATCTCCTTGCCTTCCTCGACGATCCTGTCCCAAACCATCACGGCGTCCTGGCCGCGCACGAAGATCTCGTAGCCGCGCTCGCCGGTATAGCCGGTGCGCGAAATCATCACGGGCGCGCCGAATAGCGTCGTCTGCATGTGGTGAAAATATTTGAGGTCGCGGATGCCAGGCACATATTTGGCGAGGTAATCGACTGCAAGCGGCCCCTGCAGCGACAGGTCGTGCAGGTCGTCGTCGAACAGCACGGCGCAATTGCGGCCCGCCGCCTGCTTGACGACTTCCTCGTGGCCGGAGCCGGAGCCATGCACGAGCATCCAGGAATTCGGGCCGGTGCGATAGACGATGCAATCGTCGGTGAAGTGGCCGCGGTCGTTCAGCATGGTCGCGTAGACCGAGCGGCCGGGATAGATCTTCGTCAGGTCGCGGGTGGTGATGTAGTCGAGGACAGCGATGGCGTGCGGGCCGACCAGGTGCACCTTCTTAAGGCCGGAAACATCCATGATGCCGGCCTTGGTGCGGACTGCGACATGCTCTTCCGACATGTCCTTCTCGTAGGTCCAGGCGGTTCCCATACCGCTCCAGTCTTCGAGCTTCGATCCCAGAGCGCGATGCCGATCCGCCAAGGCGGAGAAACGCCATGATAGAGCCATTTCCGTTCCCTCTTATTTCCTGTACGGAATAATTGTTTCCTGACTATATAAATCTTTCACGTCATGGCAAGGCCCGCCAGACGGCATTCCACTCAAAACTTCGGCGGCACCTGGCCTGCGGCGCGATGGGCGGCGATGACAGTATTGGCCATCAGCATGGCGATGGTCATCGGCCCGACACCGCCGGGCACCGGCGTGATGGTGCCGGCAATCTCGGAGACTTCCCGGAAGGCGACGTCGCCGACCAGCCGGGTCTTGCCCTCGCCCTTCTCAGGAGCCGGCACCCGATTGATGCCGACATCGATCACGGTCGCGCCGGGCTTGACCCAATCGGCCTTGACCATCTCCGGCCGGCCGACGGCGGCGACCAGAATATCGGCGTTGCGGCAGACTTCGGCGAGATTCTTGGTTCTGGAGTGCGCGATCGTCACCGTCGCATTGGCGTTGAGAAGCAATTGCGCCATCGGCTTGCCGAACAGATTGGAACGGCCGATGACGACGGCGTTGAGGCCGGAGAGATCCTCGCCATGGGTGCGGCGAACGAAGACCATGGCGCCGGCCGGCGTGCAGGAGACCAGACCGGTCTTCAGGTCGCCGGTGGCGAGCTTGCCGGCATTGACGACGCTCAGGCCGTCGACATCCTTTTCCGGCAGGATCGACTGGATGATCGGCTCGCTGTCGAGCGGCTTTGGCAAGGGCAATTGCACCAGGATGCCGTGGATCGACGGATCGGCGTTGAGCGTGGCGACGAGGCCTGCCAGTTCCTCCTGCGTCGTCTCGGCCGGCAGCGTGTGCTGCACAGACTTGAAACCGCATTCCTTCGCCATGCGGCTCTTGGAGCCGACATAGGCGTGGCTTGCCGGATCGTCGCCGACGATGATGACCGCAAGGCCGGTGGTGACGCCGCTCACCATTTCCAGCGCTGCCGTCGCACTCTTGACCGTCTGAATGACCGATGCAGCTATAAGCTTGCCGTCGATGACCTCGACCATCTCTCACCCCATACGTTCGGAGGCGTAGCTCCCGGGGCTCGCCGGGAAGACGACGGTGCGGTTGCCGTTGATGAAGGTGCGGTGATGGATATGGGCGTGGATGGCCCGCGCCAGCACCTGGCTTTCGACATCGCGGCCGATCGAGACATAGTCCTCGGGCGACTGCGCATGGGTGATGCGGGCGGTGTCCTGCTCGATGATCGGGCCTTCATCGAGATCGGCTGTGACGTAATGGGCGGTCGCACCGATCAGCTTGACGCCGCGCTGATAGGCCTGCTTGTAGGGATTGGCGCCCTTGAAGGACGGCAGGAAGGAGTGGTGGATGTTGATGATCCTGCCCGACATCTGCTTGCAGAGCTGGTCGGAGAGAACCTGCATGTAGCGGGCGAGCACGATCAGCTCGGTGCCGGTCTGCTCGACGAGGTCGACGAGCTGGGCTTCGGCCTGCGGCTTGTTCTCCTTGGTCACCTTGATGTGGTGGAAGGGGATGTCGTGGTTGACGACGACCTTCTGGTAGTCGAAATGGTTGGAGACGACGCCGACGATGTCGATCGGCAGCGCGCCGATCTTCCAGCGGTAGAGCAGGTCGTTGAGGCAATGGCCGAAACGCGACACCATCAGCAGCACCTTCATGCGGCTCTCGCTGTCGTGGAAATCATAGTCCATCTCGAACGGCGCGGCGACGGCAGCAAAATCGGCGCTGATCGCGGAACCGGACAGGCCCTCTTCCGAAATGAAGCTGACGCGCATGAAGAACCTGCCGGTATCGAGGTCGTCGAACTGCGAGCTGTCGATGATGTTGCAGCCCTTGTCGGCCAGATAGCTCGAAATCGCCGCAACGATGCCGCGCGTCGATTTGCAGGATACGGTGAGTATGAAGCTCTTCATGCTGTCTCTTCCTTCGCCCTTTCAGGTATAAGAGTCCGGCCATGCCGAGCTGTCCAACCCGGCATGGCAAAGACGTCGGTCCGGCTGCTCAGATATCGAGCGTGCTGTCGCGTTCCCACTGGGTGAAATGCGAGCAGTAGGCATTCCATTCCAGGTGCTTGAGCTTGAGATAGGCGGAGGAAAACTCAGCCCCGATTGCCGCCTTCAAGCCTTCGTCGGCATCAAAGGCGCGCAGTGCATCGAGCAGGTTGAGTGGCAGGCGCGGCGCGTCCTTCACCAGGTGCCCCTCAGCATACATATCGATATCGTAATGCTGGCCGGGGTCTGCCTGGCTGCGGATGCCCTCGAGGCCGGCTGCGATGATGATCGCCTGCAAGAGGTATGGATTGACCGCGCCGTCCGGCAGGCGCAGCTCGAAGCGCCCAGGCCCCGGCACGCGCACCATGTGAGTGCGGTTGTTGCCCGTCCATGTCACGGTGTTGGGCGACCAGGTGGCACCCGAGGTGGTGCGCGGCGCGTTGATGCGCTTGTAGGAATTGACCGTCGGATTGGTGATCGCGGCCAGCGCGGGGGCGTGCTTCATGATGCCGCCGAGAAAGGTTTTCCCCTGAGCCGAGAGCCCAAAGGCCATTTCCTTGTCCGCGAAGGCGTTTACCCTGCCATCGACGTCCCAGACCGAGATGTGCGCATGGCAACCGTTTCCGGTCAGGCCCTTGAAGGGCTTCGGCATGAAGGTAGCGCGAAGGCCGTGCTTTTCGGCGACCGACTTGACCATGAATTTGAAGAAGGAGTGCTTGTCGGCGGTCTTCAGGACATCGTCATATTCCCAGTTCATCTCGAACTGGCCGTTCGCATCCTCGTGATCGTTCTGATAGGGCTTCCAGCCGAGCTCCAGCATATAGTCGCAGATCTCGGCGATGACATCATACCGACGCATCACGGCCTGCTGGTCGTAGCAAGGCTTCTCGGCGGTATCGAACTGGTCTGAAATCACCGAACCGTCAGCAGAGATGAGAAAGAATTCGGGCTCCACGCCGGTCTTCACCCGGAGCCCTTCCTTCGCAGCTTCAGCCACCAGTCTTTTCAGCACGACACGCGGCGCCTGTTCGACAGGCCGATCGTCCATGACGCAGTCGGCGGCGACCCATGCGACGTCTTTCTTCCAGGGCAATTGGATGACGGAGGAAGCATCGGGAACCGCAAACAAGTCGGGATGGGCCGGCGTCAGATCGAGCCACGTTGCAAAGCCTGCAAAGCCGGCGCCGTCCTTCTGCATGTCGGCGATGGCTTCTGCCGGGACCAGCTTGGCGCGTTGGCCGCCGAACAGGTCGGTATAGCTGATCATGAAATATTTGATGCTCTTGTCTCTCGCAAAAGCAGCAAGGTCCAGTGTCATTCTCGTTCCCCTTTGGATTTCTTCGAGACACTTTGGTTATGGATATGAGACGGCCGGGACATGTGCCCGGCCGGTAGAAATCAAAAGCCTCCCTTGCCGGGGATCCAGTTGGTGCCGGCGAGCGGCACCTGCGCCATAGCCGATGCCTCGATCGTCAGTGCGACGAGGTCTTCCGGCTCGAGGTTGTGCAGGTGGTTTTTGCCGCAGGCGCGCGCGATGGTCTGGGCTTCGAGCGTCATGACCTTGAGGTAGTTGGCAAGGCGGCGGCCGGCCGCAACCGGGTCGAGGCGTTTTGCCAGCTCCGGGTCCTGGGTGGTGATGCCCGCCGGATCCTTGCCTTCATGCCAGTCGTCATAGGCGCCGGCTGTCGTGCCGAGCTTCTGATATTCCTCTTCCCAGCGGGGATCGTTGTCGCCGATAGCGACGAGCGCCGCCGTGCCGATTGCGACAGCGTCGGCTCCGAGCGCCAGCGCCTTCGCCACGTCAGCGCCCGAGCGGATGCCGCCCGAGATGATCAGCTGCACCTTTCGGTGCATGCCGAGATCCTGCAGCGCCTGGACGGCCGGACGAATGCAGGCGAGTGTCGGCATGCCGACATTCTCGATAAAGACATCCTGCGTCGCCGCCGTGCCGCCCTGCATGCCGTCGAGCACGACGACGTCGGCGCCGGCCTTCACGGCAAGCGCGGTGTCGTAATACGGGCGCGCGCCGCCGACCTTGACGTAGATCGGCTTTTCCCAGTCAGTGATCTCGCGCAGTTCCATGATCTTGATTTCCAGATCGTCGGGGCCTGTCCAGTCGGGATGGCGGCAGGCCGAGCGCTGGTCGATGCCCTTCGGCAGATTGCGCATATTGGCGACGCGGTCGGAGATCTTCTGGCCGAGCAGCATGCCGCCGCCACCGGGCTTAGCGCCCTGGCCGACCACGACTTCGATCGCGTCGGCGCGGCGCAAGTCCCTAGGATTCATGCCGTAGCGGGAAGGCAGATACTGGTAGACCAGCGTCTGCGAATGGCCGCGTTCCTCATCCGTCATGCCGCCGTCGCCTGTCGTCGTCGACGTGCCGGCGATCGTTGCACCCCGGCCGAGCGCTTCCTTGGCGTTGCCGGACAGCGCACCGAAGCTCATGCCGGCAATGGTGATTGGGGTCTTCAGCGTGATCGGCTTCTTGGCGAAGCGCGAGCCGAGCACCACTGTCGTATCGCACTTCTCGCGGTAGCCTTCGAGCGGATAGCGCGAGATGGAGGCGCCGAGAAACAGCAGATCGTCGAAATGCGGAACCTTACGCTTGGTGCCGGCGCCGCGGATGTCATAGATGCCCGTGGCCGCCGCGCGGCGGATTTCGGCGAGCGTATAGTCGTCGAAAGTCGCGGACTTGCGTGGCGGGGTATAGGGGTTGTGATAGCTCATGGGTGTCCCTCGCCTCAGTACGCATCTGCGTTGTCAATGTTGAAATTGTAGAGCTTGCGGGCCGAGCCGTAGCGCTTGAATTCTTCGGGCCTGACGTCCGTGACGCCGGCCTTTTCAAGCAGCTCGGCAAGCTTTTCCAGATGCTCCGGCCGCATCTCTTTCTCGATGCAATCGGAGCCGAGGCTCTTCACCTCACCGCGGACGAACAGCTTGGCTTCGTAGAGCGAATCCCCGAGCGCATCGCCAGCGTCGCCAAGGACGACGAGATGGCCGGACTGGCCCATGAAGGCCGACATGTGGCCGATGCTGCCATGAACGACGATGTCAATGCCTTTCATCGAAATGCCGCAGCGCGAAGCGGCATTGCCCTTGATGACGAGCAGGCCACCCCGGCCGGTCGCGCCGGCATACTGGCTGGCGTCGCCCTCGATGACGACGGTGCCGGACATCATGTTTTCGGCAACGCCCGGACCGGCGGACCCATGAACCGTGACCCTGCCGCCGTCATTCATGCCGGCGCAGTAGTATCCGACCGATCCTCGGACGGAGACCGTGACGGGGCTGTCGATGCCGACAGCGACGGCATGGCTGCCGCGCGGGTTGATGACCTCGAATTCAGTGTCGTTGGCACCTTTGGAGAGAGCGTGTAGCGCGCGGTTCAGTTCGCGAAGAGGCGTGTTGGATAGATCGAATGTCGGCATTGAATCCTCATTGGTCCGGGAGACGGTCCGCGCCGCCTCTTGGCTTTCAGCGCGCCTCAGGCGGCCTTGTCGTGATCCCAGAAGTAGACAGTTGCCGGCTCCGGCTCCCAGACGCGGGCATTCTCGATGCCGGGAAGATTGACCAGCGCGCGGTATTCCGAACCGAAGGCGACATATTGCTCGGTCTCGGCCATGACGGCGGGTTTGCAGGCGATCGGGTCGCGCACCACGCCGAAGCCGGATTTGGTGCCGACGACAAAGGTGAAGAAGCCGTCGAGGTCGTCGAGCGCGCCGGTCAGAGCCTGGCCGAGATCCTTGCCCTTCGCCATTTCGGCTGTCAGATAGGCGGCGGCGACTTCGGAATCGTTCTGCGTCTCGAAGGTCATGCCTTCTCGCACCAGTTCGCGGCGCAGGTTGTTGTGGTTAGACAGCGAGCCATTGTGCACGAGGCACTGGTCGGCGCCGGTCGAGAATGGATGGGCGCCGAGGGTGGTGACGGCGGATTCCGTCGCCATGCGGGTATGGCCGATGCCGTGGGTTCCGCTCATTGCGCGGACGCCGAACCGCGCAACGACGTCTTTTGGGAGACCGATTTCCTTGTAGATTTCGACGCTTTCACCTGAGCCCATAAGGCGGACTGCCGGGCGAATCCGTTCGAG
This sequence comes from Rhizobium etli CFN 42, assembly GCF_000092045.1. Classification (NCBI taxonomy): domain Bacteria; kingdom Pseudomonadati; phylum Pseudomonadota; class Alphaproteobacteria; order Hyphomicrobiales; family Rhizobiaceae; genus Rhizobium; species Rhizobium etli. The sequence goes on from NC_007765.1 coordinate 465,956, forward strand.
CGCGTCGCGCACTGCTCCAAGCTTGGAGGCATCAAGCTCAATGACCGCGTGCGTGCTCTTGATCCACACATGGGCTTTGATGCCGGCTTCCTCGAGGTCAGCGGCTAAGCCTTCGAAGTCCGCGCCTGGATTGCTGGACTGGATGGTGATTTTCGCCTTGCCCTCGGCAGAGCCGCCGTAGATCGCGATGCCGGCCGAGTCCGGTCCGCGATCCGTCATGGTGATCAGCATATCCGAGAGCAGGTTTCCGAGCTGAGGCTCAAGGCTCTTGTCCTTGAGGAACAATCCAACAATGCCGCACATAGGCTGTGCCTCCTTTCATGTTGAGAAAGGACTAGCAGGTCTATGTAAGGACTTCAACTGCCAGGAATAAATTTTTCTTCTAAGGCAAGTCAGCTTCGCGAGCTCTGTTGAGGATAGCTGATGATCGAGAGGTACTTGCTCGGCAGTTTTACCAGTTGCTCCGGCCCATGCGGCGCATCGGCGTCGAAGAACAGGCTGTCGCCCGGCTGCATCTGGAAAAGCTGGTCGCCGTGGCGGTAGATGACCTCGCCTTCAAGCATGTAGAGAAACTCCATGCCCTCATGCTGAAAGGTCGGGAAAACATCGGAATCGGCCGTCAGCGTGATCAGATAGGGCTCGACGATGACGCCGCTGGTGTTGTTGTCGATATGGCCGAGCAGATTATATTGGTGACCCGCGCGCGTGCCGCGCCGCTCGAGTTCGACGCCCTGCCCTGCCTTGACGAAGACGGCATTGCGCGGCTCCTCGTAGCGGCGAAAAAAGGCTGTCAACGGAACGCCGAGCGCCCGCGACAGCGATTGCAGCGTCGTCAGCGATGGCGAGATGTTGCCATTCTCGATCTTCGATAACATGCCGAGCGAAATGCCGGTGGCGGCCGCCAGATCGGTGACCGTGATGCCGAGTTTTTTGCGGTAGGCGCGCACCTCATGGCCGATCGCCATTTCGAGGTTGTTTTCCTTCGGCTCCCGGACAGCGTGCGGATCCTGCGAAAAAGGAGCGCGTCCGCCATGCGCCGGTTCCGGTTGCTTCTCCGCTTCCTGTTTGGATTTCATAGATTTTCCGCTGCCGCCTTCTTTTTTGTCCGAGGCAATCCTATCGTGGTAGTGAAATTTCCTCAACCTTGAAGAAAGCTTAGTCTCGCCGCGCCTCACTCGGAGCCGTGCCGTAGACGGATCGGAACATGCGGGAAAAATGGCTCGGACTGGAAAAACCGGTGGCGACCGCGATTTCCGAGATGGAAAGCGGGCTCTGCTTCAGCAGGCGTTGGCCATGCTGAAGCCTGATCCGGTGATACTGATCGAGAAAGGTCGTGCCGAGATGGGTTGAAAAGAGCCTGTCGAGGTGCCGCGGGGTGACACCAGCGATGCGCGCCATGGCGGCGCGGCCGAGCGGCATCTCGATCGTCTCTTCCATTCGCTCGAGAACGCTGAGAAGGCCGGGATGATGGACGCCGTAGCGCTCGGCGAGCGACGCGCGCTGCGGCGCGGCGGGCTCGTTGACTTCGGTGTGGAGATACCAATCGCTGACGCGGCGGGCGAAATCCGATCCCATGCGCTCGGCGATCAGCACATGCATCATATCGAGCGGCGCAATGCCGCCGCCGCAGGTGATGCGGTTGCCGTCGATCACGAAGCGCGCCTGGCGCGGCGTGAGATCTGGGAAGGATTCCAGAAGGGCAGCGGCATGCTCCCAATGGATGGTGAAGTCGCGGCCGGCAAGCAGACCGGCGGCGGCCATCAGATAGGGTCCGCCCGATATGCCGCCGATCCTGACACCTTCGCGTGACAATTGCCTCAGGCAGGCAAGCGCGCCCGGATATCGCCAGTTGCGCGGCGAGCCGCCGGCGCAGACGAAGACCGTGCCGAGGCCTGCCCCCCTTACGGGAAGAGATTCAGCCGGCACGGTGACGCCGGAGGAGGAAAGAGCCGGCGCACCGTCGGGCGAGAAGATCGACAGGCGATAGATCTCGCGCCCCGCCAGAAGGTTTGCCGCCCTGAGCGGCTCGGTCGCCGAGGCATAGGACATCAGAGCGAATTCCGGAATCAGGATGAAGCCGATCTCCTGGACACTTCTGCTATCGGGCCTAGTTTCCGCTGAGGACATGTCTCTTTTCTAATCATTGAAGTCCCAATTGCGCAAGTCGATCCCTTCCCTTCTGTCATCATGCTGTCATTCTTTTCGGGTTGACCCATGCGCTATTCCGTTCTTTCGATCTTTCTCAACGGCCTTCGCGGCAACAAAGGCTGGGCGCCTGCCTGGCGCGACCCGGCACCGAAACCGCATTACGATGTCGTCATCGTCGGCGGCGGCGGTCACGGCCTTGCCACCGCCTATTATCTCGCCAAGGAATTCGGCATCACCAACGTCGCCGTGCTCGAAAAGGGCTATCTCGGCTCCGGCAATATCGGCCGGAACACGACGATCATCCGCTCGAACTACCTGCTGCCGGGCAACAACCCTTTCTACGAGCTGTCGATGAAGCTCTGGGAAGGGCTGGAGCAGGACTTCAACTTCAACGCCATGGTCTCGCAGCGCGGCGTGCTCAACCTCTTCCATTCCGATGTGCAGCGTGATGCCTATACGCGCCGCGGCAACGCCATGCGGCTGCACGGCGTCGATGCCGAGCTGCTCGACCGGCAGGCGGTGCGTAAAAAACTGCCCTTCCTCGATTTCGACAATGCGCGTTTCCCCGTGATGGGGGGCCTGTTCCATCCGCGCGGCGGCACGGTGCGCCACGATGCGGTCGCCTGGGGCTATGCCCGCGGCGCAGACAGTCACGGCGTCGACATCATCACCCACTGCGAAGTCACCGGCATCCGCCGCGAAAACGGTCAAGTCACCGGGGTTGAGACCAGCAGGGGCTTCATCGGCTGCGGCAAGCTGGCGCTGGCGGCGGCTGGCAATTCCACCGTCGTCGCCGATATGGCCGGCCTTCGCCTGCCGATCGAAAGCCATGTGCTGCAGGCCTTCGTGTCCGAAGGGTTGAAACCCTTCATCGACAATGTCGTCACCTTCGGCGCCGGGCATTTTTACGTGTCCCAGTCGGACAAGGGCGGTCTCGTCTTCGGCGGCGATATTGACGGGTATAATTCCTATGCCCAGCGCGGCAATCTGGCGACGGTCGAGCATGTCGCCGAAGCCGGGATCGCGATGATCCCGTCGCTGTCGCGCGTGCGTTTTCTCCGTTCCTGGGGCGGAGTTATGGATATGAGCATGGACGGCTCGCCAATCATCGACCGCACCCATATCGGCAATCTCTATCTCAACGCCGGCTGGTGCTACGGCGGCTTCAAGGCCACGCCCGCCTCCGGCTTCTGCTACGCCCATCTGATCGCCCGCAATACGCCGCATCAGACGGCCCGCGCCTTCCGGCTCGACCGTTTCGAGCGCGGCTATCAGATCGATGAAAAAGGCGTCGGCGCTCAGCCCAATCTGCACTGAGGACATTCGACCATGGCAAGCCTGATTTCATGTCCCCATTGCGGCCTCCGGCCCAAGGAGGAATTCTCAATCCGCGGCGATGCGAACCTTGTCCGGCCGGCGCCGGATGCCGGCGCGGAGGTCTGGTACGACTATGTCTATCTGCGCGACAATCCGAAGGGCAGGCACAGCGAATACTGGCATCACTCCTCCGGATGCCGCCGCTGGCTGATCGTCGAGCGTGATACCGTCAGCCATGCCGTCCATGGCGTCAGGGATGCCGCCGGTTCGAAGCTCGGCGGAGAACCGGCATGACGAGCTTCCGTCTTTCCTCCGGCGGCCGCATCGACCGGGCCACGACCCTTGGCTTCAGCTTTGACGGCAAGGCGCTGGAAGGCCATCCGGGCGACACGCTCGCCTCGGCGCTGCTTGCCAATGGTATCAAGCTCGTCGGCCGCAGCTTCAAATATCACCGCCCGCGCGGCATTCTGACGGCGGGCGCGGCCGAACCGAACGCGCTGGTGACGATAGGCAGCGGCGGGCGCACCGAACCGAATACGCGCGCGACGATGATCGAGCTCTACGGGGGGCTGGCGGCAAAGAGCCAGAACCGCTGGCCGTCGCTCGGTTTCGACGTCGGCGCCGTCAACGGGCTGCTCGCGCCTTTCCTCAGCGCCGGTTTCTACTACAAGACGTTCATGTGGCCGGCGGCCCTCTGGGAAAAGCTCTACGAGCCGGTGATCCGCAAGGCGGCGGGCCTTGGCCGAGCCTCCTACGAAGCCGATCCCGATGCCTATGAGAAATGCTGGGCGCATTGCGATCTGCTGGTGATCGGCGCCGGCCCTGCCGGCCTTGCCGCAGCGCTCACTGCCGGCCGTGCCGGCGCCCGCGTCATCCTCGCCGACGAAGGCTCCGAACTCGGCGGCAGCCTGCTCTCGGACAGCGGCGCCGTCGACGGCGAACCGGCGGACGCTCTTCTCGGCGAGCTGTTGGCCGAACTCGAAGGACTGGCGAATGTGCGCCGTCTGCCGCGCACGACGGTTTTCGGCTGGTACGACGACAATGTCTTCGGCGCACTCGAACGTGTGCAGAAGCATGTGGCGATGCCCGATCCGGATCGTCCGGTCGAACGGTTGTGGCGTATCGTCGCCCGGCAGGCGATCCTTGCGACAGGTGCCGAGGAGCGGCCGCTCGTCTTCGGCGGTAACGATATTCCCGGCGTGATGATGGCAGGGGCCATGCGCAGCTATCTCAACCGGCAGGCGGTCGCGCCGGGCCAAAGCACGGTGATCTTTACCACCAACGATACCGGATATGACACCGCCGCCGACCTTGAAGCCGCCAGCCTTCGAGTTGCGGCGATCGTCGACAGCCGCGCCGATGGCGGCAAGAGCTGGCAGGGCCGCGCCGAGGTACTGAAGGGCGCCCGGGTGATCGACGCGTTCGGCGGCAAGCGCCTGCGCGGCGTCAGCGTCGGGACCGAAGACGGTGTTCGCCGGATTGAGGCGGATGCGCTTGCTATGTCGGGCGGCTGGAGCCCAATCATCCATCTTGCCTGCCATCGCGGCGGCAAGCCGCACTGGTCGCACGAGACTGCAGCGTTTCTGGCGCCGGCTGCGCAGGATGGTCTTGCCATTACCGGCTCGGCTGCCGGCCTTGCGCAGACTGCAGCCTGCCTCGGCGACGGGGCGGGAAAGGCTGCCGCGGCATTGAAGGCAATCGGCCTTGCAGCGGAACCGGCCTTTGCCTCAGCCACCGAGACGGCTCAGCGCACGAAGCCGCTCTGGTCGGTCAAAGGCTCGAAGGGCAAGGCTTTCGTCGATTACCAGAACGACGTGCATCTCAAAGATCTCGGTCTTGCCATGCGCGAGGGCTACGGCCATGTCGAGCTTGCCAAGCGTTATACGACGAGCGGCATGGCGACCGACCAGGGCAAGCTTTCCAACATCAACGCCATCGGCATTCTGGCCGAAGCGCGCGGCGTTTCGCCGGCGGAGGTGGGAACGACGACCTTCCGGCCCTTCTATACGCCGGTCTCCTTCGGCGCCTTGACCGGGGCATCGCGCGGCAAGGATTTCCAGCCGGCGCGCAAATCGCCGCTGCATGGCTGGGCTGAGAAGAACGGCGCGGTCTTCGTCGAAACCGGCCTCTGGTATCGCTCCTCCTGGTTTCCGCGCGCGGGCGAGGCGACGTGGCGCGACAGCGTCGACCGCGAAGTGCTGAATATCCGCAAAAATGCCGGCCTCTGCGACGTCTCCACCCTCGGCAAGATTGAAATCTTCGGCCGCGATGCCGCGACCTTCCTCGACCGGGTCTATTGCAACGGCTTCGCCAAGCTTGCCGTCGGCAAGGCGCGTTATGGCATCATGCTGCGCGAGGACGGCTTCATCTATGACGACGGCACCACCAGCCGCTTCAGCGACGAGCATTTCTTCATGACGACGACGACGGCGCTTGCCGCCGGCGTACTCACCCATCTCGAATTCTGCGCCCAGACGCTGTGGCCGGAACTCGACGTCTGCTTCGCCTCCTCGACCGACCAATGGGCGCAGATGGCCGTTGCCGGGCCGAAGTCCCGGGCCATCCTCGCCGAGATCGTCGACGAGGATATCTCCGATGCCGCCTTCCCCTTCATGAGCGCCCGCGAGATTTCGCTGTTCGGCGGCCGTCTCGAAGGCCGGCTGTTCCGCATCTCCTTCTCCGGCGAACGCGCCTACGAGCTGGCGGTGCCGGCCGGCTACGGCGAAAGCGTTGCCGACGCCATCATGGCCGCCGGCGAAAAACACGGCATCTGCGCCTACGGCGCCGAAGCGCTCGGCGTCCTGCGCATCGAGAAGGGCCATGTCACCCACGCCGAGATCAACGGCACGGTCACACCGGGCGATCTCGGCTTCGGCCGTATGGTCTCGACCACCAAGCTGGATTTCATCGGTAAGGCGATGCTCGCCCGTGAGGGCCTGCAGGATCCCGAGCGTCCGCGTCTTGTCGGCGTCATGCCGCTCAATCCGGCAAGCAGCTTCCGCACCGGTTCGCATATTCTTGCCGAGGGCGCTGCGGCGACGCTTGAAAACGATCAGGGCTATGTTACGTCGAGTGCCTTTTCGCCGACGCTCGGCCATAAGATCGGTCTGGCGCTCGTCCGGCGCGGGCCGGAGCGCATCGGTGAGAAGGTGACGGTCTGGAACGGGCTGCACAATGAATACACTGATGCGGTGCTCTGCCAGCCCGTCTTCATCGATCCCGAAAACGAGAAGCTTCATGCCTGATCTTCCCCAGCACAAACCGGTTCTCGCCGGGACGGCACATAACGTAACGGGACCCGGCCTCCGGCTGGAAGCCTTGCCGGAGGGCCATCTGCTGCATGTGCTCGGTGAAATCGAGCCGGCGGCGCTCGCCGCTGAACTGACGAAGGCGGGCTTTGCGGAAAGCTCGATCCGTCAGGCCGGTTTCCGGCAATGGTTCGTCGCCGGCGATGAGCCGCTTGCCCCCGCAGGTCTTAACGCTCTTACGGCAGCGCTCGCAGGGAAAGCCTTCGTCACCGACCAGAGCCACGGCCGCATCCGCATCGGCGTGTCCGGCCACTCCTCAAGGCTGCTTCTTTCCAAAGGTACGGCGGTCGATCTTGACCCCAGCGTCTTTGCGGAAGGCCGCTCTGTGATGACGATGATCGGCCACATCTCCGTGCAGATCGCCCGCACCGGCGACGACAGTTTCGAACTCACGGTCCTACGCAGCTTCGCCGAAAGCCTCTGGGAAGATCTGCGGCACATGGCGGCGAGCGCCGAAAAAGATAGCGGCGCATAAGACCATCATGGACCGGGTAGTTCCCTCGCACGGGTCGCCGCGACGCTTGATCGAATTGTCCGTTTTCTCTCCCCACCGATCCAGAAGGCGTCATCCGCAACTGCGCGCTCCTGTGATCAATCGGCTAGTCGAAAACCCTGTCAGTCAACGACAGTTACACGAGCGGTGATCTCCCAAACGCCGGCCTCCGACTCGCTTGACTCTCGCAACCTTACTTTATCGGATCCGGTGAACCCGGCGCCGGGCGTGTAGTAAACCACAGCTCCGTCGACCTTGCGGCCATTGCATTTGTAGCGAGGACTGCTTCGCGCGAAATTCGGAAACACCTTTTCATGGACGATTTGGATCTTTCCGTGTTTGCCGCCGTCCAGAACCTTTAGGCGCGGCAGGGCAGCCGTCGTGCAGTCAGGATGCACAAATGACGATTGGTAAATGACGGTTCGACTGCCTGAGATGACCGTAGCGGAGGTACTCTCCTTCTCGATCGCCTGAGCTTGGGCGTGCCCTCCCTCAAGGAGAAGGAGCGCCGAATAAAAAAGTGCGTATCGCACGTTCATGTGAGGCTCACAGTATGGAGGTTGGATTCTGGGGCGACCGCCATCACAGCATGGCTATTCGACAACGGTAATGTTCAGGACCCCTTCGTCGACGACGCCGTTTTTATAGGACGTGCGAACAACAACTCTGTCCTTACCGACAAAGCCTTCGTCAGACGTGTAGTACCCTACCGTGGCGGGTACCTTTGTGCCATTGCACTTTTTATATTCGCCCTTGCCATTGGGGAACGCGAGTTCGCGCACACTCTCCACCTTGCCGTGCTTCGGCGCCTCACGGATGCGGACCTCGGGCACTGTTCTCATGCTGCAGTCAGGATTGATGAGGAAGGCGACACCCAGCCTGGTGCGCTCGCCGCTCGCCACACTGATGTTCTTTTCATAGCGCGTCAAACCATCGGGAGTTACTGTCGTGCAACCAGCCAATACTGCATTGAACGACATTGCGGTGATCGATAGAAGAAATGCTTTCCTCATTGGACCCTCTGTTGTCATTGTTGATTTGTTGTTTGGGCCGGCCCGCCTAGCTGCTCGACGATGGCTCCGGTCTGATGATGGTGTCTGGAATTGAAGGGAAAGCATCTAGACAAAACAGTATCTGGCAAAATGGAAAATCTGGAAACGAGAGCGTCATTGCCTGGCTGCAATTAAAGATGACTTAAATCCAAGTTTGGGCTCTTAAACAATTATCGCCGCTGAACAAGGGGCTGGCGCAAAATACCTTTGGAAAGTTGCAATTTCCAGTACGGTTGCATGATCTCGTGCGGGCGCAAAAGAGCTATTGCAAAACAATCACTTTCCCGGATGGCACGGAGGGATCGAAGACCATCGGCCTGATTGTCGCAGAGCTGGATAATCTCGAGACCATACACGCGGCCTGCGCAAGCATCATGCCGCCGGTGATGCGGTGCGTGCGAGGTCGTGCGACGGCTTGGACCGGTTCCGAATGCCCTCAAAACCGGATCAAACCTTTGTTTAGCTCCGGAACGTATATTCGCTGATCGAAGTTGGCTTCATCTCGATAGAAAAGCCCGGCAGGGTGGGCGGCATATAGGCGGCGTTCTCGATCCGGCAGGGATCGAGGAAATGTTCGTGCAGGTGATCGACATACTCGATGACGCGGCCTTCCTTGGTGCCCGATACCGCGACATAGTCGATCATCGACAGATGCTGCACATATTCGCAGAGGCCGACGCCGCCGGCATGCGGCCAGACCGGCAAACCGAACTTGGCGGCGATCAGCAGGACGGAGAGGACCTCGTTCAGCCCGCCCATGCGGCAGGAATCGATCTGGACAATGTCGATCGCGCCTTCGGCAATGAACTGCTTGAACATGACGCGGTTCTGGCACATCTCGCCGGTCGCGACCTTCACCGGGCTGATTGCCTGGCGGATCTTGCGGTGGCCGGCGATGTCGTCGGGGCTTGTGGGCTCCTCGATGAAGAAGGGCTTGGCGAAAGCAAGCGCCTTGACCCAGTCGATCGCCTGACCGACATCCCAGACCTGGTTGGCGTCGATCATCAGGTAACGATCGGGACCGATCACTTCGCGGGCGATTCTCAGACGGCGGATATCGTCTTGAAGATCGCGCCCGACCTTCATCTTGATATGGTTGAAGCCGGAATCGATCGCCTCCTGGCAGAGCCGACGCAATTTCTCGTCCTCGTAACCCAGCCAACCGGCCGAGGTTGTGTAGCAGGCGTAACCCTCCTTTTCGAGGATGGCGATCCGTTGCGCCTTGCCGGCTTCAGCCTTCTTGAGGATAGCGACCGCTTCATCGCGCGTCAGCACGTCGGTGAGGTAGCGGTAGTCGACAATATCGGCGATTTCTTCCGGCGACATATCGGCGACGAGCCGCCAGACCGGCTTGCCAGCCTGTTTGGCGAGCAGATCCCAGACGGCGTTGACGACCGCACCGGTCGCCAGGTGCATGGCACCCTTTTCCGGGCCGATCCAGCGTAACTGGCTGTCGCTCGTCAGATGCCGCCAGAACTTACCGGGATGGGCAAGCACGTCGCCGAGATCGGCGCCGACGACGAGGTGGCGCATCGCCTCGATCGCCATGCAGCAAATGTCATTGCCGCGGCCGATGGTGAAGGTCAGGCCATGGCCGGCAAGGCCTGGAACATCCGTGGCGAGAATGACATAGGCGGCCGAATAGTCGGGATCGGGGTTCATCGCGTCGGATCCATCCAGGCTTTGCGAGGTGGGAAAGCGGAGATCGAAGACGCGAAGGTCGGTGATGCGGGTCATGGTGTTCCTCCCGATTTATGGGGCCAATTGCGATAGCCGGATCGGCCGGCGGTCTGCCGGCCGCGTCATGAGCGGACGTCAGATCGTCCAGCCGCCGTCGATGGCGATCGCCTGGCCAGACGTGTAGGTAGCGCCGGCGAGATAGACGGCGAGATCGGCGATCTCTTCCGGCGTGCCGAGCCGACCCATCGGCTGGCGGGCGATGAAGGCGGCGCGGGCCGCATCATAATCGCCCTGGGCGCGCATGCGGTCCTGCAAGGACGGACTTTCCACCGTGCCGGGGCAGATGGCATTGCAGCGGATGCCTTGAGCAACATAATCGGCGGCGACCGATTTGGTAAGACCGATGACCGCCGCCTTGGTGACACCATAGGCGAAGCGATTCGGCACGCCCTTGATGCTGGAGGCGACGGAGGCCATGTTGATGATCGACCCGTCCTTGCGTTCGAGCATGCCGGGCAGCACCGCCCGAATGGTGCGGATCATTGCCTTGACGTTGAGGTCGAAAGCGAATTCGAGATCGGAATCCGGCATTTCCAGGATCGAGCCGGCATGGACGAAGCCGGCGCAGTTGAACAGCACGTCCACAGCGCCGATTTCGGCGACGAGCGCCGTGACCGCATCCCCATCGAGCACGTTGAGCTTATGGGTGGAGACGCCGGTTTCCGCGGCAAGGGTCGCCAGCGCATCGGTGTTGATGTCGGTTGCGTGGACCTTGGCGCCGGCCGCGGCAAAGGCCGCCGCCGTCGCCCGGCCGATGCCCTGGCCGGCCGCGGTGATGAGAACGGTCTTGCCGGAAAGTCTGTTTGTCATGTCACGGGCCTCTTCTGGATTGTCTACATGAGACGATGCATGCGGTTATCTTGCCGAAGGCCGAGCAGTGATGGAATAGGGCGTCCATCAGAGCCTGCCATTTTCTCTCTTTGCGTTTCGTCCGGTCTGGAGCAAGGCACGAAGCCTCGCCTCGTTTCTGCTGATCAGCTATCTTCAATTATGATTTGTCTGTTTATAGACAAACAGACGATTGGCCAAGGGTCAAGCGTGAAGTTTTCCTTTTCCGGCCGTGGTTCTGCGGATATGCAGAACAATATTCACAGGAGGAAGGAATGGAGATCGACGAATCAGACCGTTACCGCGCTCCTGCCCTCGACAAGGGCCTCGATATCCTGGAGCTGCTCGCCGGCGTCGACAGCGGCCTCACCCAGGCGGAGATCGCCAAGCGGCTCGATCGCAGCCCCAATGAATTCTATCGCATGCTCGACCGGCTGGTGCGTCGCGGTTACGTCACCCGGCTGGATGGCGATCGCTATTCACTGACGCTCAAGCTCTTCGGTCTTGCACAACTGCATGCGCCCGTGCGCCGGCTCGCTTCCTACGCCACGCCGCTGATGCGTGAGCTTGCCCAGCGTACGCGCCAGGCCAATCATCTCGCCGTCTTTGACCGCGGCGCCGCCGTTGTCATCGCCCAGCAGGAGGCACCGGACTATTGGGGCTTCTCGATCCGCATCGGCGCCCATATCAGCCTGTTCGACACCGGTTCGGGACATGTATTGCTCGCCTTCCGCAGCGACGAGGAGCGGGAGATGATGATATCGGAACATGCGCGCAACCGCGCCGATATCGACCTTGGCGCCGAATTTTACGATCGTCTCGACCATATCCGCGAGCGCGGCTACGAGATGATGGCAAGCGCCCAGACATCGGGCGTTTACAATTTGTCGGCGCCGGTTCTCGGGCCGGATCGGCGTTGCATCGCCGCCCTCACCTGCCCCTTTATCGCCCTTGTCAACGCGCCGTCCGCCCCCGACATCACCCAGACGATCACGCTGGTGCAGAAGACCGCCGCTCAGCTTTCGCTGCTGGCCGGGGCGGATGTCGTCAATTCCGGCTGAACAGGTGGGAGGAGCTCGAGAATTTCTATTTGAATAATTCATTCACGAGAAATAGGTTGCGGCAAAGCTCATTCCTGGAGGAGGAACGCGTGCTCATCGACACCCATTTGCACATCATCGACCGGTCGGCGCTTTCCTATCCCTGGCTTTCCGGTGTGCCGGCTCTCGATCATGACTTTCTCTATGAGACCTATGCCGCCGAGGCGCGGCGCTGCGGCATTACGACGGCGCTGCACATGGAGGTGGACGTCGATCCAGCCGTCATGCAGGCCGAGACCGACCACATTGCCTCTCTCGCCAAAAGGCCAGGCAACCTGATTGCCGGGGCGATTGTCTCCTGCCGTCCCGAGGAGGAAGGCTTTGCCGCCTATTTCGAGCGGCAGAAGGCCGATCCCTTCGTCAAGGGATTCCGCCGCGTGCTGCATGTCGTGCCCGACAACGTCTCGGAAGGCGCCCTGTTTCGGGACAACATCCGGCGCATCGGCGGCAGCGGCCTGACCTTCGACCTCTGCACATTGCCGCATCAGGCCGGCCGCGTCGCAGCTCTCATCGATCTCGCGCCCGACGTGCAGTTCGTACTCGATCATTGCGGCGTGCCGGATATCCGCTCCGATGCGTTCCAGCCGTGGAAAGCCGGAATATCGGAGATCGCCCGCCGGCCGAACGTGATCTGCAAGATTTCCGGCGTCGTCGCCTATGCGGAGGCGCAGACATGGACAGCGCAGACGCTGACGCCCTATATCGAACATGTCATCGCAAACTTCGGCTGGGATCGTGTCGTCTGGGGCAGCGACTGGCCGGTCTGCACGCTCGGCGGCGGCCTTTCCACCTGGGTTGCAGCGACCCATGCTCTCATCTCCGGCAGCAGCGAGGCGGAGCGGTCGAAGCTGCTCTTCGCCAATGCCCAGCGCCTCTGGTCATTGTAACCTTTTGTTTACGCCGTCCAGATCCTTTGGCTGGAAGGTCCGCCGCAAACTAGCATGCTCGGCACCCTGAAATCGGATGATGTACCCCCCAAAAGTGCTACTTTGGCATGTTTTTTGCTGCTGCTAATATGAGGCGATGCAATGTTTCGGTTTGGGACGACTTACAGCCAAACAATTGCTAGCTTTGTGTGTCTCAGTTACAAGTTGTCAGACACGGATATGGCGAATAACCTCATGTCCGTGTCCTCAGGAGGGAAAACAAATGAAAGAAGAACCGCACGCAGTAGATGTTCATGTCGGAAAGACGATCCGCATACAGCGTCTGCTGCGCAAAGTTTCGCAGACGGAATTGGGCGATCGTGTCGGCGTAACGTTTCAGCAGATCCAGAAATACGAAAAAGGCTCCAACCGCGTTTCAGCCAGCATGCTGGTTGAAATCGCCGGCGCGCTGAATGTGGACGTCAGGACGTTCTTTGACGACCTGTCGACCCCTGTAACGGCTAACGACAACCCGGCTCCCAGCGAGGAATTCGTTATTTCGCGCGAGGGTGTCCTTCTGAATGCGGCGTTCTTCTCGATCAAAAACGAAGCTCTTCGCAAGAAGATCCTGAAGCTTGTTCAGGCAATCGCCCACACCGAACAGGTCGACGGTGAAGCGGCCGAATAGGCCGGGTCTCCTTCACGCGATCTCAACGGACGGCATGAAGGTCAATGGCGATCGATCAGGATCAGATTCTCGCTAGCGTCCTTCATTGCGATCTTGGCCTTGCTGCCGAGCAGTTTCTCGAGGTTGACGTCAAGTTCCCTGTCCGGATCTATGCCGTCCCAATCGATGACGACCTGCAGCAGCGCCATGTTCGTCAGGTGCATCAGATTACGCAGCTGAAGCTTTTCAGCCTCCTCCTTGGCTGCCGACAGCAGCCGGAAGATCCTTGCGTATTCACTGCCTGTACCTTCGTTATGTTGTTCAAACATTGTCCCGCCCCTTTGGCCGTGAAGCCTCAGATTCCATCACCACTGCATCATTTCGCCGAGACCGTTATTCTAGCGTTACAGGAGTCACATTGCGTGTGACTTCCGCGTGCAAAAGCTCCCAATGCGAGGTTGCGGCAAAGCGCCAGTCACGATTGACGGGTGCGAATTCGTCGCGATGCAGCCACTCCAGCACCAGCCGCGCGTCGTTGCGTTTGCGTTCGACGCGGTTCTTGCGGAGAGCGGCTAGGAGGTGGTCGCGGCGCGGCTTGCGGAAATGGCACTCGTCGATCACCCTCGCATAGGTGCGCTCGGAAAAATGCAGGAAGCGACCGGAGAGCAGCAGTTTCTTGCGCTCACCCGTCGAAATCTCGCCGCAGGCATAAAGCGCATCGATCGTCGGTTCGAAATCGACCCAGGGTACGGAGAGCGGCAGCCAGCCAAGCGCCTGCGGCGCATGTACCAGCGCGACGGCCTCGTCGTCGAGCAGCCTCCCGGACTCGTAATCTTCGAAGATCGAGCCGAGGCCGACCATCCCGAACGGAGCGCATTCCGCAGCCCGCAATGCGCCCATGCTAGCGCCGCCGGCTACGGCGACATCATGTTCAAGCGCGTAGAGAATTTCCTTGTGCCAGACCGAAGGCAGCTCGCCGAAATAGCCGTCGACGAGGCCGATCGCGGTGGCGCCATCCTCCACCGCCTTCAGGATGTCGCCGCGGGCGGCGGGCGGGCGGAAATCGATGCAAGGAGAGATATTTCTCGCTGCGGCAAGGCCGCTACCAAGGCTCGGACCGACGAACAGAACCTTCATGATTGGGCTCCTCTCATGGTGTTGACGGCGCGCAGGCCGAGCTGGATGTACTGACCTGATATATCGACCTCCAGGCCCGGCACGATCACCCTGACGACTGAGACCGGCAAAGCCGGATGGGCAAAGGGCACGGCGACGATCTGCCCGATCCCGCTCGCCACCAGCCGGTCGGCTATGTTGTGGATGGTCTCCTGGATCGTCGCGGCACGGCGATGGCGGCTCTGAAAGGCGCGCATCCGGCCGTCGCTCTCGCAGAGTTCGACCAGCTGCTGCATCGCCGCACTCTTGTCGAGCCGCTGATAGATGCGCGGCGAGAAATCGTCGCGGCTGCCGGCGATCGCCGTCAGCCGGCTCTGCGCCGCCTCGGTGATGGCGCGCAATGCGGCGCGCACGGGATCGCGATGGCAGCCGCAGCCGCCGCAGACATGCGACCAGCGCGCGTCGACGCGGTCGGAAAGATTGCCCGGCATGATGACGGCCAGAAAAGCCGGAACGCCGACATCGGTGGTCATGTCGATGAGCAGCAGCCGCATGCCGGCGCGGGTGATCCGGTCGGTCATGACGTCGATGACCGCATCGTCGAAGGAGGCGGGGTCGATGCGGCTCTCCTGGAGGCGCTGCGGTGATTTCAGCTGGGTCAGAGCCCAGGCGTCGCGCTCGACCAGCTCGCAAAGGCCGTGCAGAACCGCTTCGGACGGCGTATTGCCGGAGGCAAGCCCATCGCTCGACTGCTCGAAGCCCGGCGGCCGCTCGCCGCGATGGTCGAGGCCGACGAGCCACCAGGGGACAAAGACGCTGCTGCCGGACAGAATGTCGAGGCCAGAGCACCAAGGGATGGGGTCACCGCCGATGTCATCGGGTGCGCATCGTGCGACATTGTCGAGATCGATCATGGCGGCGCGTTCCGCCCGCATGCTCTCCACCGTCGCCTTCGTCAGGTCGGCAGGCGCAATTTCCGCGATTCGCGTCTCGATCGCCTCCATGGCGGCCGAGGCCATGGCGGCATCATTGTCGATGCCTTTGCCCTGGAAGACCGAAAGCGTGTGGCTGTTCGGCCTCGTCGCAAAGGCGACTGGGATGTTCAGAACGTCGAGGGCGGTCAGCAGGCCGACGCGCGTGATGCCGAATCCGCGCAGATGCGGCCGGATGGCTGCAAGTGTCTGCGCCGGCATGACTGCGCGGTCGTGATATTCGCTGACGCCGGCGGATGATCGTTTGAGATCAGCGGCTAGCGTTTCAAGGTCGGCAAAGGCGGACATTCCCATCTCGTCCTTAGCGGAACTTCAGGGCATGAGTCAGGTTTTCGAGGGCGTTCGCATTGATGGTGAGTTCGTCCTGCTTCATCGCAGCCTTGGCTGCAGCCGAGAAACGCGGCTGGGACGGAATTGCGGCATTGGGTTCAACACTGGTTTTCATTGTCCATCTCCAATGGGATAGGCAGCGGGCTGCCGTTAACCATTGAAGAGGAACACTGCCGGCGTCATTTAAGCGTTACAGGCTTCGTTAAAAGGCCGCATAATCAGGGAAGTCCTGCCAGGTGCAGGCCATGAATCAGCGTTTCCGTGTAGCGAGGATCGCGATCGGGAACGAAATGGCGGATGTCCTCGCTGCGGAAATCCGGAAAATTATCCAGAACGACGCTCGCATAACCGCCAGCCTTTTTCATATCCCCCGCCATGGCGTGGGCGGCTGCGAGTAACCGGGCGGTCGCCTGCTTGGACTTCACCGGTTCAAGCGCCTCGATCGCCTGTTGGTATTCTCCGCGATCGAAGTGAATCCCGCCACGATTCCAGTAGTAATAATCGGGCGGCAGCGGATTGAGCTTGAAGGCCGCGTTGTTCAGGTCCAGCGCTTTGTCAAAGTCGCCGTAGTGGCACAGCGCATCGGCGTAGTCGGCGAGGATGTCGGCATCGTTGGGATTGAGATCCTGCGCCTGCTGGAAATAGTCCAGGCTTTCGTCGAAACGGCGGCGGTACAGCGCCACGAAACCCAACTCGCGGTAGGCCCTGCCGCTGTTCGGATCGGACTGCTGCGCCTGCCGGGCGGCGCCATTCGCCTCGTCGAGCAGTTCGGTGTCCTGCATGCCGCGGATCAGCCATTCCATGCCGAGCGCACGCGACACGCCGGCGTGGGCGGCCGAAAAATTCTCGTAACGATTGAGCGAGGATTTGAACCATTTGCGCGCCTGACGCAGATGCTGCAGGTCGGTCTGGGCGATCAGCCGCTTGCCTTCCAGATAGAGACGGTAGGCGGATGGCGGCGCATCGCCGATCGGCATCGCCAGCTCGTGGCGTTCGACGGTGTCGGCGAGCGAGGAGACGATGCGCCGTGTCAGATGCGCGAAGGATTCACTGATCTTCTGCATGACCAGCGGCAATTCCAGAGCCCAGATCACCTCCGATGTCGTCGTCCGCGTCAGACGGCAGGTCGCATAGACATCCTCGTCGCGGCCCTGGATGGTGACGTAAACCGCATAGTCGAAGCTGAGGTCGAGCGGGCGGGGCACGGCACGGGCCGGATCGACCGAACGGCTGAGGATTTCGAGGCTCGTATGGGCTGCGATCACCCTGAAGCCGCGCTGCTGGCTGAGGCCGATGGTGACGTCCTCAAGCAAGGCCCTGCCGACGCGCTCCATCAGCGGATCGGTGAAAATGCTTTCCGGCGGCAGGATGATGATCCGCGGCTGGCCGAGCAGATCGGCGAAGCCACTCGGCCCAGCCGATGGACGTTCGGCCGCAGCGGGCTGAGCTGCCGGGATCAGGCCGAGTTCGCGGGCGAGCGCGGTGGTGCTTTCCTCCGGCTCGGCGTCGAACTCGTCCTTCAGCTGGCTTTTGCACTTCAGATAAGTTTGGCGCGCCGCGGCCGGATCGTTCATCCTGACATAAGTGCGCATCAGGGCCCGATAGGCCGTCTCGCTGGCGGGGTCGAGCTCCAGCAGGCGACGGGCAAAGGCCACCTGCTCTTCATCCGATCTGTCTTCAGCGGTTTCCACCAGCCGGGTCAGATGGGCGGCGCGCAATTCGTCGACGCGCTGGCGCTCGAAAGTCAGCCAGTCCTCGGCGCCCTGCGTCGGCGACTTGGCGCTTTCGAGCAATTCGCCATTGAGAATGTCGCCGTCTTCGGCTGCGAGCGGCCCTTTCTGCTTCAGCATATGGACGTCGACTTCCCAGCCGTCGGCAAGCCCGATATGGGTTCGGGTCGCTTTCAGCAGCGGCGGCAGGGCGGCGGGAATGCTTTGCTCGATGCGCGCCAGCAGCTGGCGCAGACTGCCTGCGCGTTTTTCCGGCGCTTCCGATTGCCAGAGCTGCCGTCTGATGGTTTCGCGGTCGAGTTCGAGATTGGCTTCGGCGGCGAGCATGGCGAAGAGAAAATAAGACTTCTCCGGCAAGGGGAGTTCCCTCCCCGCTGCCAGCAATCGCGGTCTTCCGAGCAGGCAGAGCCTGTTCGTCGACATCTGTCCGGATGTCCGTTGCATCCCGCTTCTCACCCCTGAAGACCAGACGCGCATACGCACCGGTCAGGAACATGTTAGAGCGATAATAGGCCCGCGCATAGCGCAAAAAGAAGTTTTTACACCGAATATTTGCATTTTCTCACATAAGCGGCCGGAAATGCTTGCCAACACTTTGCCCCCGACGTGATTTTGATCCGTTATTCCAGCCGTTGCGGCCTCTACAGCCGCAACCAACAGCGACCGATCCTGATCGATCACAGCATCGGCGCGATCTATTTGGCGCTGGTTTATGCCGCGCCGGCGGCCTCGACGAAATCGAGGCCGATATCCAGCACGGGCGCGCTGTGCGTCAGCCAACCGACCGAAATAAGGTCGACGCCGGAAGCGGCGATTGCAGCGGCCGTTGCCGGCGTCACCCGGCCCGATGCCTCAGTGATTGCCCGCCCGGCAACGATGGCGACCGCCTCGCGCAGCTGGTCCGGCGTCATATTGTCGAGCAGAACGGCATCGACACCGACGGCCATCGCCTCCTGCAGCTGATCGAGCCTGTCCACTTCGACCTCGATCTTGACCAGATGACCGACGCCGGCCCGCGCCCGGCGGATCGCCTCGGCAACGCCGCCTGATATGGCCACGTGGTTGTCCTTGATCAGCACCGCGTCATAAAGCGCGAAACGGTGGTTCATGCCGCCGCCGGCCCGCACGGCATATTTCTCCAGCGCCCGCAGCCCTGGCGTCGTCTTGCGCGTGCAGGCGACCGAGGCCTTGGTGCCGCTGATGGCGGCGGCAATGCCGGCCGTGACGGTGGCGATGCCGGAGAGGTGGCCGAGGAAATTCAGCGCGGTGCGCTCACCGGTCAAGAGACTGCGTGACGGACCTTCGATAGTGGCGATCACGTCGCCTGATTTGACCGCATCGCCGTCCTCGATGTGGCGGCGCATGACGATTTCGGGGTCGACGAGCGTGAAGGCGAGGTCGGCCGCATCGAGGCCGGCGATCACGCCGGGCTGGCGGGCGGCCATCACCACCGTGGAGCGGTGATCTGAGGGAATGACCGACGCCGAGGTGATGTCGCCGGCAAGGCCGAGATCTTCGAGCAGGGCTGCCCGCACCAAGGGTTCGATAATCAGACGCGGAAGCGGGGCGAGGCTCATGTCAGGCGCTCCTGGCCAGCGAATAGGGCGGTGTGGCGCGGGCAATCTCCAGCGCTTGGGAAAGGCGCATCCGGCGGCGCTTGATATCGGCGAGCTTCAGAGGAAAATCGGTGCGGGCATGGGCGCCGCGCGATTCCATCCGCAGACCGGCAAAGACGGCGATCAGAAGCGCGACGATGGCCGGATCGGCGGCCGGGCCGTCACTTTCGGCAAGCGGCAGCAGGGCGGCAATTGCGTCCTGGACGGCACCCCCATTGCGCAGCACGCCGAGATGGCGCGAGACGACCGGGCGGACCAGCGATGCGTCGGCCAGCGCCGGCAGCCTTTCGGATTGCAAGGGACTGCCGGTTCGTGCCGGCATGCCCGCTACGTCGCGCGCCGCCCGCATGCCCATCACCGCCGCTTCCAGCAGCGAATTGCTGGCCAGCCGGTTTGCGCCGTGCAGGCCGGTCGAGGCCGCCTCCCCGGCAACCCAGAGGCCGGGAACGGAGCTGCGGCCATTGGCATCGGTTGCGACGCCGCCCATGTGGTAGTGAACGGCCGGGCGCACCGGAATGAGGTCTTTCGCCGGATCGATTCCGGCTTCGCCGCAAAGGGCTGCGATCACAGGGAAGCGTGGAGCGAACCGGCTGCCGAGCGCGTCGCGGGCATCGAGGAAGACCCTGCCGCCGCGGGCGATCTCGGCACTGATGGCGCGCGCCACCACATCGCGCGGCGCAAGCTCGGCGCCCGGGATGCGGGCCATGAACCGTTCACCGCTTTCATTGACGAGCAGAGCCCCCTCGCCGCGCACCGCCTCGCTGACCAGCGCCAAGGGCCTGCGGCGAGAATCGAGCGCCGTCGGATGGAACTGCACGAATTCCATGTCGGCAAGTTCCGCACCCGCCCGTGCCGCGAGCGCAATCCCCTGGCCGAAATTGCCGATCGGATTGGTGGTCGCATCATAAAGGCCGCCGATACCGCCGGTGGCGAGTACCACCTTCGCGGTCGGCAGGATGGCTGCCCCATCCGCGGTCGCGCAGAGCAGGCCGGCGACCTCCTCGCCGTCCATCAGAATCCGCCGCGCTTCGAAGCCTTCGAGCATTGAAATGGCAGGCGACTGCGCCACGGCCCGTACCAATGCGGCGATGATTGCCGCACCCGAGCCATCGCCTTCGGCATGGACGATGCGGCGGCGGTTATGGGCCGCCTCCAATCCGAGCGAGAATTCTCCCGTCGCATTGCGGTCGAAGCGCACGCCGGCCTGTTCCAGCGCGGCAATTGCTGCCGGTGCCTCGGCAATGATGCCCGCCGCGACGGTCCGGTCGCAGAGCCCGTCGCCGGCAGCAAGCGTATCCGCCAGATGAAGCGCCGCACTGTCGTCGGCGCCGATGCTGGCGGCAATGCCGCCCTGCGCCCAGGCGCTCGATGTTTCGGCGCCGAGGGCGGCGCGGGTGACGATGACGGAGGGTTCCGGCGCCAGCGTCAGTGCCGTCATCAGCCCGGCGAGGCCGCTGCCGACGATGACGGTGCGCCCGGCAAGATGATCGAGACGTTCGCTCATATCGCCAGCATCCTTTCGACGGCGCGCCGCGCCGCTGCGGCGATTGCCGGATCGACCGTCACTTCATGGCGGTTTTCCTCAAGTGCGGCGCGAATATTGGTGAGGGTGATCCGCTTCATATGCGGGCAGAGATTGCAGGGGCGGATGAATTCGACGTCGGGATGGTGGACTGCGACGTTGTCGCTCATCGAGCATTCGGTCAGTAGCACGACGCGCGCCGGCTTCTGCCTGCCGACATAATCGGACATCACAGCGGTGGAGCCGGCGAAATCGGCCTCCGCCACCACGTCCGGCGGGCATTCCGGATGGGCGAGCACCGTCACGCCGGGATGGTTTTCACGCAGTTGGCGAACATCGTCTGCGGTGAAGAGTTCATGCACTTCGCAATGCCCATGCCAGGCGATGATCTCGACGTCGGTCTCACGGGCGACGTTGCGGGCGAGATATTCGTCGGGGATCATCAGCACCTTCGGCACGCCGAGCGACTCCACCACCTGTTTGGCATTGCCCGAGGTGCAGCAGATGTCGGAGGCGGCCTTCACCGCCGCCGAGGTATTGACATAGGTGATGACGGGCACGCCGGGATGAGCCTGGCGCAGCAGCGCAATATCCTGCGGCGTGATCGAATCCGCCAGCGAGCAGCCGGCGCCGAGATCGGGGATCAGCACGGTTTTTTCGGGGTTCAGAAGCTTGGCGGTCTCGGCCATGAAATGCACGCCGGCCAGCACGATGACATCGGCATCGACCTCGACAGCCTTGCGGGCGAGCGCCAGGCTGTCGCCGACGATATCGGCCACACCGTGAAAAATCTCAGGCGTCTGATAGTTGTGAGCGAGAATGACGGCATTACGGCGGCGCTTGAGCTCGAGAATGGCGTCCACGTCGTCCGCGAACGACATCCATTCGGCTTTGGGGATGACGCGGCTGACGCGGTTGTAGAGCGAGGATGCGGAAACTGCGTGATTCATGACCGGCTCCTAATTATGCTCGATTTGAGCATATTGTAGGCAAAGACATATTCTCGCTATGAGCATATGTCAATTGCGGGAGAGCGGTAATTTCGTTCCTGCGAGCGCCCGTTCTTCGAGCACGGTGTGGCGGAAGCGGAAGAGCTTGGCCGGTCGGCCGCCGGTTTCGCTTTCCGTTCCGCCGGTTTCCTCGACCAATTCCTGCTGTTCGATGAGCCGGCGGAAATTCTGCTTGTGCAGCGTCAGCCCGGCCAGGGCCTCGATCGTGCGCTGCAGCCGCAGGAGCGTAAAACTCTCCGGCATCAGTTCGAAGACGACGGGGCGGTACTTGATCTTGGCGCGCAGCCGAGCGATCCCGGTCGCCAGGATGCGGCGATGATCGGCAAACATCGCCCGGCCGAGATTGGCTTCCACCCCGCAACCGGCTTCGGCCACCAGGCCGGCTTCATAAAGCAGTTCGTAGCGTTGCAGGGCCAGATCCTCATTCCAGCCGCCGCCGTCGAGGCCGAAGTTGAAGTCGGCACGGCGATGGCGATGCTCCCGCCGGGCCGGATCGGCAT
The DNA here is from genome assembly GCF_000092045.1 of Rhizobium etli CFN 42. Lineage (NCBI taxonomy): Bacteria > Pseudomonadati > Pseudomonadota > Alphaproteobacteria > Hyphomicrobiales > Rhizobiaceae > Rhizobium > Rhizobium etli. The sequence continues at coordinate 488,291 of NC_007765.1, forward strand.
CCGCCCAGCTCCTGAGGCGTGCCACGATTTCGTCCAGCACGGCCGGCCTGCCCTGCCGATGGTCTTCCCAGGGAAAATAGTCGTACCAGCCGTGCCATCCCGGTCGGCCGGCGCCCGCCTGCTCGTTGACCAGGCCGAGATAGCTGATCGAGATTGTCCGCCCGCCAAGAATCTCGTTGTTCCGGTCGCGGTCGGCGAAGGTATAGAGTTGTTCGAGATAACCAACCGGGTGCTCGGTCTGCTCCTGCACCCATTCGCGCAGGCCCGATTGCAGGGTTCGATGGCCCATTTCGAATGGGCCCGACGGCAGGGCGTTGCCGGAGCGGATGGTCATGACGCGCGGCTCATCCCCCGTCACCGCGACGAGCACCGCAATCAGTTCCGCATGCGCAAAGCCGATCGTCACAGGGGCCGAATACTCCGTTCCGAATGAATCGAACGGATCATTCCTGCCACAGGCGGCGACGGAAGCCAATGCAACTTTCCCCCTCTCCCCGCTGGGGAGAAGGGACTCGCCGGGCAGGCGTCAGCGCTTGCCCGTCTCGTTGGTCAGCCGGTCGCGGAAAATCTTCAATTCGGCCTCGTCGATACCGACGCAATGACGCTCTTCCGGGTAGGCGCCGGTCCTGACGTCCTCGGCGAATTCGATGAAGGCGGCGATGCGCTCGCGCTGCAGCCGGTCATGTTCAGCGGCGAAGTTGCGATAGACCTTGGCGTGGCGCGGATAATGATCACGATTGGCGCCGAGCACATCGTCGGCGAAGAGATATTGGGCGTCGCAGCCGCTGCCCGCGCCCATCGAGATCATCAGCATCGAGGTGTTGCTGCTGATGGCGGCGGCAACGTCACCCGGCACGACTTCAATTTCGGCGGCGAAGGCGCCGGCCTCCTCGAGCGCTTTGGTCTGCCGCCAGATCTCGGCCGCACTTGCTGCCGTCTTGCCGACGGCGCGGAAGCCTCCGGTCCAGGTGGCTTTCGAGGGGATCAGCCCGAGATGGCCGCAGACGGGGATGCCCTCGTCGCGCAGGCGACGGATCGTCTGCAGGCTCGCGGCGCAATAGACGGCATCACCGCCGGCCTTCAGGGCCGCAAAGGCGGCGCGCAGGTAGTCTTCGGCCGAGACGTGGTCGCCATATTCGAGACCCGGAATGGCAAAGGGCGTGGGGGCGACCTCGCGGAAGACCGGGCCGAGCAGCGACGGTGGTACCGAGACGATGTCGATCCCCGACTTTTCGGCGGCTTCGGCCTCCTCGAGCGAGGTGACGCGCAGCATGGTCAGCTGGCGCTTGCCCTTTTCCGCAAGCAGATCGGCAACGGTTGCACGCTTATGTTTTTTCATCATCAATTCCTTTGAAAATATCGGGGGCTCAGGCGGTCAGAAGGGATTTCAGCTTGACGTTGCTTGATGTCAGCGCAGCAGGGTCTGGATGGGCGCCAGCCGCGATCAACATTTCCGCAAGTCTGATGTCGCGCGCCACGGCATTGCCCGGGCCGATGCCGCTTGCGGCGATCAACCGGCCATCAGCGTCGAGGTGGAAGAGAATGAAGGCGTCCGGTCCGAGGTCGCGGCGCAGATGCAGGACCGCCCCTTCGGCGAGGCCTGATATCTGCAGCGTCATGTCGTATTGATCCGACCAGAACCACGGCACGGCTGAAACGGCTTCGTCGCAGCCGAGCATATTGGCGGCGGCCAACGTGCCCTGCTCCTGGGCATTGCGCCAGGATTCGAGCCTTACCCGCCGGCCGCCATAGATAGGCAGCGGAAAGGAACAGCAGTCGCCGGCGGCAAAAACATCAGGCGCCGAGGTCCGGAGATAGGTGTCGACGGCAATGCCGTTTTCGATTGTAAGCCCCGCCCTTTCGGCGATGTCGACATTCGGCCGCGCGCCAATGCCGACGAGGGCGAGATCGGCTTCTATCACCGCGCCAGTCGATAGTTTGACGACGGCCTTCCCGCTTTCCGCAGTCAATGTCTCAATCGAGACACCGCAGCGGATATCGACACCTTCGGCCCGGTGGCGTTCGGTCAGCAGATGAGCGATCTCGTCCGGCACGCCGCGCTTCAGCACGCGGTCCAGTCCCTCAATGACGGTGACATCGGCGCCAAGCAAGCGCGCCGTCGCGGCAAGTTCCAGCCCGATGAAGCCGCCGCCGATAATGGCGATATGCCCGCCGGACTTCATGGCCTCGCGCAGAGCGGCCGCATCCTCATGGGTGCGAAGCGAACGGATATGCGGATTGCCTTCGGAGGCGCCCGGGAACGATCTCGCGGCCGCGCCCGTCGCCAGCAGAAGCTTGTCGTAGGAGAGTGCGGCGCCATCCGAAAGCAGGACGGTCCGGGAGGCAGGATCGAAATCCCTGGCTTCAAGACCGATCAGCAGCCGGATGCCGCTTTCGGCGTATTTGTCCGCAGCCGCGATGAATTTCGGATCGCCCGCATCGGCGGCAGCCGCCTTCGAAAGCGGCGGCCGTTCATAAGGGTGAAGGGGTTCGGCGCCAACGAGCGTTATCTCGCCGGCAAAACCCTTTTCCCGCAGAGCGAAAGCGGCGCGAGCACCGCATTCGCCCGCACCGAGGATGACGAAATGAGCCACATCAGCCTCCTCAGACAGCGATGAAGACGGTGTCGCCTTCGATCTTGACCGGATAGGTCTTGAGATTGACGCAGACCGGTGCACCCTTGGCTTCGCCCGTCTTGTAGTTGAAGCGGCCGTTATGTTTCGGGCATTCGATGATTTCATCCATCACAAGCCCGTCGGCGAGATGGATATGTTCATGCGTGCAGAGTCCGTCGGTGGCGAAGAATTCGTCGTCGGGGCTGCGGTAGACCGCGAAGGTGCGCCCGCCATGATCGAAGCGGATGACATCCTCTTCGTCGATCTCGTCCTTGCCGCAGACTTCGATCCAGTTTCCGCTCATCTTTGTCCTCCTCGATTTTCGATTATTGCGCCGCCGGCGCCAGTTCGTTGTGGAATTCCTCGCGATAGGGCCGCGCGGTGGCCGGCAGTTCCCGCCTCAGGAAATAATCCTCGTTGCGCAGCTGGCGCAGGAAAGCCGGGATCATCTCGCGGTAGCCCGACCAGATCGACCGGTTCGGCGCCGGCAGATCGTGCTTGATCATTGCGTGCAGCCGGGGCAGCGCGTGATAGGGCACCATCGGGAACATGTGATGTTCGACGTGGTAATTCATGTTCCAATAAATGAAACGGCTGATCGGGTTCATATAGACCGTGCGGCTGTTCAGCCGGTGATCGATGACGTTGTCGGCAAGGCCGCCATGCTGCAGGAGCCCGGTCAGCACGTGGTGCCAGGCGCCGTAGAGGCGCGGCAGGCCGATCAGCATCAGCGGCAGGATCGAGCCGGTGGCAACCGCGACGGCGATCGTCGCGAGATAGATCGTCAGCCAGATGCGGGCGAAGCGGATCGCCTTCGCCTGCTCCATCTCCGGAATGAAGGTCTTTTCCGCCGCGCTGATGATGCCGAAGGCGTTGCGCAGCATGTCGAGGACAGCATGCCAGACGTCGAGAATGCCGAAGAAATTGAGGATCAACCGGAGCAGGTCCGGCGGCCGCATGACGGCGATCTCCGGATCGCGGCCGACGATGACCGTATCGGTATGATGGCGCGTATGGCTCCAGCGCCAGGTCACCGGATTGCGCATGATCATGAAGCAGGCGATCTGGTAGACGGCGTCGTTCATCCAGCGCGTTTTGAAGGCGGTGCCGTGACCGCATTCATGCCAGCGGCTGTCGGAGGCCGAGCCGTAGAGCACGCCGTAAGCGAGGAAGAAGGGCAGCGCGATCCAGGAGCCCCAGAAATAGATGCCGAGACCGGCAAAGACCACCATGCTGCCGAGCCAGATGACCGTGTCACGGATCGCCGGCGCATCGGATCGCTGCATCAGCGCCTTCATCTCCTTGCGGGGAATATCGGTGTGATACCATTCGGCAGCCGCGAGTCCCGTCTCCACCGCGGTGCGGCCGCTTTCCCCGAGCAGATCGTAGTCTCGTTTCTTTGTCTGGATCGCCATTATCCGCCTCCCTATGCCGTTGTCGGGAGAATAGGTTGACTTTGGACGACGCTCAATGCAGGCTTGATGTAATCTATCAAAAGCCATCATGAATGGCTCGCATCCATGAGCGAATACATCAGGGATATCATGCGCCGCCCCACCATCTCCGATCTCGCTCGCGCCTCCGGCGTCAGCGTCGCCACTGTCGACCGCGTTCTCAACGCTCGTCATCGTGTGCGGGAGGAAACGGCGCGGCGGGTCTATGATGCGGCACAGGAGATCGGTTATCATGCCGTCGGCCTCATCCGGCAGCGCGTCTTCGAAGATCTGCCGCAATACAAGCTCGCCTTCCTGCTGCAGAAGCCGACGCAGGCCTTCTATCAGACCTTCGCCCGCGAAATCGAGGCGGCGGCGCGCGCCGTCACCACCGCCCGTCTGCAGATCCAGATCGAATACCCGTCTTCGACAACCCCTGCCGCCATCAACGAAAAGATCAAGTCGCTCGGCGCCCGCAACCAGGCCGTAGCCGTCGTCGGTCCCGACTACCCCGCGGTCACGACTGCGGTGGAGGAGTTGAAGGAGCGCGGCATTCCCGTCTTCTCGCTGCTCTCCGATCTCGCCACCGGCGTGCGTGACGCCTATGTCGGCGTCAACAATCGCAAGGTCGGACGCACCGCCGCCTGGATGATCGCACGGACGGCCGATAAGCCCGGCAAAGTGGCCTGTTTTGTCGGCAGCCACCGCTTCCACGGCCATGAATTGCGGGAGATCGGGTTCCGCTCCTATTTTCGGGAGAATGCGCCGGAATTCGATGTCGTCGAAACATTGATCAACCTGGAGACTGCCGAAATCACCCATGAGGCAACGCTGACGCTGCTGCAGAAACATCCCGACCTCGTCGGGCTTTATGTCTGCGGCGGCGGTATGGAGGGGGCGATTTCGGCGTTCCGTGAAGAGGATGTCGGCGGCCGGATCGTGCTTGTCGTCAATGAGCTGACGCCGGAGAGCAAGGCTGGTCTCGCCGACGATATCGTCACCATGGTGGTTGCCACTCCCCTGCCCGCTCTCTGCAAGGAGCTGTTATCGCTGATGCTCGGCGCGATAGAGCATGGTGAGGCCGCCGTTCCCGGCCAATCCTTCCTGCCATTCGATATCTATATTTCCGAGAATATCTGAGGAGTGATGGAATTCTATCATCGCGCCTGAAATTCTTTCAGCAATGAGGGGAGGACGCCGGCAATGACGGATGGATTGCCCGGCAAATTCGGATAGAGATTCGCTCGCCCATTCACGAGTACCTCTCCGCTTCTGTCGCGGAGACGAGGAGGAGATATCCGTCATGACTTCGATCCGTTTTGCCCTCAACCACATGGCTGCGCCGTCGCTCGCTATCGATGATTTCTTCGCGCTGGCAAAGTCGCTCGGCATCGACTCGGTCGAGATCCGCAACGACCTTTCCGGCAACGCAATTCTCGACGGCACCAAACCCGAAGCGATCAGAGAAGCCGCCGCCCGCCACGGGCTGACGATCATTTCGATCAACGCCCTGCAGCGTTTCAACGAATGGAATGAGACGCGTGCCAAGGAAGCGCGGGAACTGATCGATTATGCCGCGGCCTGCGGCGCCAAGGCGCTGGTCCTCGTCCCCAAGAACGACGGCACCGGCTGCGCCGACGGCGAACGCCAGGCCAATCTGCGCCAGTCCCTGGCAGCACTGAAGCCGATGCTTGATAAAGCCGGCATCATCGGCCTCGTCGAGCCGCTCGGTTTCGAGATCTGCTCGCTGCGTTCGAAGACCGAGGCGGCCGAGGCGATCAGGGAACTCGGCGCGCAGTCGATCTTCAAGCTCGTTCACGACACCTTCCACCATCACCTTGCCGGCGAAGCCGCGACCTTCCCCGACCTGGCCGGCCTGGTGCACATTTCCGGCGTCAGCGATCCCTCCGTTTCCGTTGCCGATATGCGTGACTCCCATCGCGTACTCGTGGACGGCGACGACCGGCTTGACAATGCCGGGCAGATCAAGGCGCTGCTGCAGGCAGGCTACAAGGGTCCGTTCTCCTTCGAACCCTTTGCTGCGGAAGTTCATGCGGTCAAGGACCCGGCCGCTGCGCTGCGCGCCAGCATGGATTATCTGACCGCGCGGGTCTAAGACCCACGGGTACGCTTCTCTTCATGATCGGCCGCCGGCGAGCGGCCGATCATGAGACGTTATTCCCGGCCCCTGAACCGGCGCTGATAGGCCGGATCATAGAGCGAGCTCTCGCGAAAATCTTCCGCCGCGAGCGACGGTCCGACGAAGATGATCGCCGTGCGTTCGATCGGTTCGGCCGCAACCTTTGCCTCGATATCGGAGAGCGTGCCGGAGAGGATGCGCTCGTCCGCCCAGGAGGCCTTGACGACGATGACGATCGGGCAGTCCGCGCCGTAGAGCGGCGTCAACTCGTCGACCACCTGCTTCAGAGCATGGATCGCCAGATGGATGGCCAGCGTAGCGCCCGTCGCGCCGAATTTCGCCAACGTCTCTTCATTCGGCATCGGTGACGCGCGGCCGGACACACGGGTCAGCACCACGCTTTGAGCGATGGCCGGGATCGTCAGTTCGCGCCCGAGTGCCGCGGCCGCAGCCGCAAAGGCCGGAACACCCGGGGTCATCGTATAGGCGATGCCGTGCTTCTGCAGCCGGCGCACCTGCTCGGCGACCGCGCTCCAGACGGAGAGGTCGCCGGAGTGCAGCCGGGCGACGTCCTGGCCGGCGGCAGCGGCTCGGAGAAATTCCGCCTCGATCTCATCGAGCGACATCGGGGCAGTATCGACGATGCGCACGCCAGTTGGGCAATATTGCAGCAGTTCCGGCGAGACGATCGAGCCGGCATAGAGGCAGACCGGGCACCGGGCAATGAGATCGCGGCCACGCACTGTGATCAGATCCGCAGCGCCCGGCCCCGCGCCAATGAAATGCACCGTCATCCCGTTATCCTTTCGTCCAGCGCCATTGCGTCACCGGCATCGCCGGCCGCCAGCCGCTCATGCTGCCGAGCGGCGCAGCGCGCGATATTTCGATCCGCGTGAGGGAGCCGCCACGTTTTGCATGTTCGGCGATCAATACCGCTTCCATCTCAAGTGTCACGGCATTGGCGACGAGCCGGCCTCCCCGCTTCAGTGTGGCGATGGCCGTGTCGATGACATCAGGATCGCTGCCGCCGCCGCCGAGAAAGATCACATCCGGTTCCGGCAGGCCTTGCAGCGCATCGGGCGCTGAGCCCTCGACGACGGCGAGATGCGGCACGCCGAGGGCGGATGCGTTGCGGGCAATCCGCGCCGCCCGCTCCGGCGATTGCTCGACGGCGATCGTCTTCAGGCTGGGATCGGCCAGCATCCATTCGATGCCGATCGATCCCGAGCCGGCGCCGACATCCCAGAGCAGTTCCCCGTGACGTGGCGCAAGCGCCGAAAGCGTCAACGCCCGGATCTCCCGTTTGGTGATCTGACCGTCATGCTCGAACAGATCATCCTCGAGACCTGCGGCAAAAGGCAGGATGCGAGCCCTCTCCCCTGCCGCAACCTCAAGCGCGCAGACGTTCAGGGGATCGATGTCAGTGAGATCGAAATCCGCCGCCACGGCGCGTTTCTGTCGTTCCCGCGCACCGCCTAACGCTTCGAGCACGGTAAGTCTCGACTGACCGAAGCCGGTTGCGACAAGCAAGGCAGCGAGCTCGCCAGGTCCCTTCTCATCAGAGGTCAGAGCAATGATGCGCCGCCCGGGGTGCAGATGCGGTCGGACCAGGTCGAGCGGGCGTCCGTGCAGCGAGATCGCCGTCACGTCCTGTTGCGGCCAGCCGAGCCGCGAGGCGGCAAGGCTGAAGGCCGACGGCGCCGGAATGACACGCATCTCTTCGGCCGATACACGGCGGCAGAGGGTTGCGCCGACGCCATAGAGAAACGGATCGCCGGAGGCGAGCACGACAACAGGCGTGCCGCGCCTTTCAAGAACAGCATCGACCGAACGCTCGAAGGGGCTCTGCCAGGCAAGCTTTTCGCCCGATATCAGCGATGCGGCAAGCGCGTGGTGCCGCGCCCCGCCGAAGACCGCGGGTGCGATGGCTATCAGCCTCTTCGCCTCCTCACCCAGCCCTGCTGGACCATCTTCGCCGATGCCGATAATAGTCAGCCAGGGCTGGGTGCAAGTGGGAAAGACATCAGACATGGGAAGACTTCGCATCCTGATCCTCGGCGGCACCGGCGAGGCGCGCCTGCTCGCCGAAGCGCTCGCAGCGCGTGACGATTGCGATATTCTGCTGTCGCTTGCCGGACGTACCGAGAGACCGGCCGTGCAGCCTGTTCCGGTCCGTATCGGTGGTTTCGGCGGTGCCATGGCGCTGGCCGATTTTCTGAAAGCCGGCGGCTACGGGCTGCTGATCGACGCCACGCACCCTTTCGCCGAACGAATTTCCAAAAATGCCGGCATCGCGGCCAAAGCCGCCGCTGTCGCTGCGATCGCTCTGCGCCGCCCCGAATGGCAACGATTGCGGGGTGATCGCTGGCGGAAAGCGCAGAGCATTCCGGCGGCCATCGCGGCGCTCGGCCAATCTCCCCGCCATGTCTTCCTGGCGACGGGCCGGCAGAGCGCTCACCACGCAGAAGCGGCGCCGCAACATCACTATCTCATCCGCAGCGTCGACCCCGTCGAACGAACGCTTAGGCTTCCGAATGCCATATACATTCTCGATCGCGGCCCCTTCACGCTGGAAAGTGAATGCACTTTGCTGAGACAGCATCATATCGATGTCATCATTGCCAAGAACAGCGGCGGCTCCGCCACCTATGCGAAGATCGAGGCGGCCCGTTTGCTCGGCATCGAGGTGATGATGATAGCGCGCGCGCCGTCGCCGATCATCACATCGGTGGAAAGCGTCGAGGCGGCGCTTGCGTCGATCGATCACCTCTTCCCCCCCGCCATGAAACGTGGCGTGTAGACCAGATCCGGCTTGCCGGGGCGGGTGACGATCCGCGTTTCGGCGGAGCCGATGATGATACAGGTCGCCATATCGGCAATCGATGCGTCCGCTTGCGATAGCGGCTGCACCGCGATGTGCTCGTTTACCCGCCCGGCCGCACGGCCGAAAATTACCGGCGTCGTTGCCGGCAGATGGTGGCGCAGCAGCTTGAAAGCCTCACCGAGTTGCCACGGCCGCGCCCGGCTGATGGGATTATAGAGCGCCATGACGAAACCTGCTCGTGCCGCCAATTCAAGCCTGTTTTCTATGACATTCCAAGGTTTTAAGTTATCTGATAGCGATATTGCGCAGAAGTCGTGACCAAGCGGCGCCCCGGCTCTTGCGGCCACCGCCAGCATCGCCGTGACACCGGGCAGCACGGTAAGATCGACGGCGCGCCACGCCGCCGGCCCGTTCTCGATCGCCTCGCAGACAGCAGCGGCCATGGCGAAGACACCGGGATCGCCGCCGGAGACGATGCAGACATTGGCGCCATCCGCTGCCATGGAAAGCGCCGCCCCTGCCCTGTCGAGCTCCTCGCGATTATCCGACGCATGCCGCAGCTGATCGGAGCGGAGCTGCAGCCGGTCGAGATAAGGTCCGTAGCCGAAGAAATCCGTCGCCGCCTCGACAACCGCCAGCGCTTCCGGTGTCATCTGCTCGGGATTGCCGGGGCCGGTGCCGATGACGAAAAGCCTGCCACTCATCGGCTGCCCTCCCAGCCCGGCACCAGCACGAGCGAGAAATAGGGGGCATCGCCGTCGCTCTTGTCGGCAAGCTTTTCCATCGCCGCATTCGCCATGGTGCCGCGCTCGACATAGAGCGCGTCCGCAAGCCGGCCTGCGGCCGAAAGCGCCCGGCGGATCTTCGGCAGATTGCGGCCGACCTTCATGATGACGGCGGCCTGCGTATCGACAAGGCGCCGCGTCAGCTCGGTCTCGGCCATCGTACCGGGCAGTACGGAGAGCACGTCGTCGCCCTGGACGATCGGCATGCCGGCCAGCGACCAGCAGCCCGACATGGCGCTGATGCCGGGGATCACTTCGGTGAGGTAGTGCTTGGAGAGCCTGACATGCAGGTGCATATAGGAGCCGTAGAAGAGCGGGTCGCCTTCGCTGAGAACGGCAACGGTCCGCCCGGCGTCGAGATGCCCGGCGATGTCCCTTGCAGACCGGTCGTAAAACTCGGTGATCAGGCTATGATAGCGTTCGTCGTTTTTGTCGATCTCGGTTGTGACAGGATAGTAGAGCGGCAGCAGCGTCACCGCTGGTTTCAGCAGAGGCTCGACGATCGCCTTGCCGTTGCCACCCCTGCCCTGCTTGGCGAAATATGCGATGACGTCAGCGCTTTCGATGGCACGCACGGCCTTGAGGGTCAGAAGCTCCGGATCGCCGGGCCCCGTGCCGACGCCGATGAGACGGCCTGATGTCATCATAGGCCAGGCCTCGCCAGCGCATTGATGGCGGCTGCCGTCATGGCGCTTCCACCGAGCCGGCCGCGCACGATGGCAAAGGGGACGCCATAGGAATTTTCCGCCAGCGCGTCCTTCGATTCCGCCGCGCCGACGAACCCGACGGGCATGCCCAGGATCGCCGCGGGTTTCGGCGCGCCGTCGCGCAGAAGTTCTAGAAGATGGAAGAGGGCGGTCGGCGCGTTGCCGATCGCGACAATGCTCCCGCCGAGCCGATCGAGCCAGAGATGCATGGCGGCGGCCGAGCGTGTATTGCCGATCTCGCGTGCGCGCTCCGGCGTTGCGGGATCGCGCAGTGTGCAGATCACCTCGTTGAGCGCCGGCAGCCGCGCCCGTGTGACGCCGTGCGACACCATTTCCGCATCGCAGAAGATCGGCGCGCCGGCCGTCAGCGCGTCGCGCGCGGTGCTGACGAAATCGGTGGAAAAGATGAAATGCTTCGCCGCTTCCACGAGCCCGCAGGCATGGATCATGCGAACGGCGATTTCAGCCTCGTCTTCGGTGAAAGGCGAAAGATCGGCCTCGGCGCGGATGATCGCAAAGGAACGCTCGTAGATCGCGTCGCCGCTGCGGATGTAATCGTAGTCTGGCATTCCTATTCCTGTCGCGGCGCTTTCGAAACGCTGGTTGCGCCAAGCCGTGTAAGGCAGGCGGCGGCCGATTCGCCAGCGCGCCTGTTGTCTTCGATGGACCGGGCGAGCCTCTCTATAGCGAAATCGATCGCACCGCCAGCGATCCGTTCATCCGGCAGATCCGAAGCAAGCCCGTTGAGGATGAGGCCGAACCCATCCGCCGATCCGGTCAGGGTCAGCGCCGGCCGGGCGTGAGCACAGCCTTTCGAACAGCCGGAGAGATGGACCGTCAGGGATCCGTCGAAGAGAACGGGTGCTGCGGCCATAAGGCGGCGCCCCAGGGCTCTCGTCTCGTAGAAGGCAGAGCCGCAGGCGCCCGCGCCGGCGCAGGCTGCGACATATTCGCTTTTTTCGCCGGGGTGCACGCTGAAGCCGTGTTGGCTCGCGGTGATCTGCAGAGCCGGCGCCGCATCTGCCGGAAAGCCGGTGAAGAAGAAGCCACGTCCGGGGGCAAGTCTGATGGCTGTTGCGCCGCGAGCTTTTGCGTCATCGAGCAGGGCGGTCAGATCGGACGCCCGCATCTGGCCGAATTCCGGCCGCATGCCAAGCACGTGTCTTCCGTCCTTCAGCCGGTGCAAGCCGGAAAGCGGCACCTTCGCTCGATGTAACTGACGAGATCGGATGGCATCCATCGCGGGAAAGCGCCTCCGCAGAAGGGCCGGATCGATATCCCTTGCCCGCCTGCTCTGCCCGACCGCCAGCAGATCGAGAACCTCTCCAGCGGCTGATATTGCAGCCTCTGCGGCACCCGTCGCGACCGGCAATGCCGTCTCGCCGTCGCCGTTGATCGCTACGAGCCATTGTGCGCCGGGTTGCGCGACGATACGGATATCGGCCGAAAGCGCCGACAAGCCGAATGCGCCGCCGCCGTCGATGATGAGCGAGAGTTTTGGCGCGAGCCGCGGCGAGGCGAGCAGCTCTCCGAACTTGCTGCGCAATGTCTTTTCCAGCGCTGCCGGATCGTCCGTTTCCTCCGGATCGATGCCGTGCAGCGGCGATATTTCGATTGCCGGCCCGTCCGGCACGGCGATCCCGGCGGCATCGATATCGGCGGCGAGACGCCTCACGGTCTCGGCCCGCAATCCGCGGATCTGCAGGCTGCCGCGTGCGGTTATTTCCACGATGCCGTTTCCATGCTCCGCGGCCGAGCGGGCAAGGGCTGAGAATTGCGATAGCGTCAAGGCGCCGCCGGCAGGACGCAGCCGTACGAGCAAACCATCGCCGGTCGGCATCGGTGCGGCAAGGGCCGGGCAGGCGCCGCGCGGGTGTGGCTTCGCCGGCGGCCGGTCATCGAGATCCGCCTCGCCTGTCCTCTCGATTGCCTTGGCGGCCTTCGTGCCCATTCTCAATCCTCTGATCATCTCTTACATGATCGCGGCCGGTGCGGCAAAACATGACGCTGACGGCTACTCCTCGAAGTCGCGTCCCTTGCGCAGCAGATATATGTCCATGATCCAGCCGTGCCGCTGCCTCGCCTCGGTCCGCAGCGCCTGAATGTCGGCTGCGATGTCTGTAAGCCGCCCCGACCGGATGATCTCGTCCCCGGTGCCGAGATAGGCGCCCCAGAAGATCTCGGCGTCGGCATCGTCGATCTTCGCAAAAGTCTGTTCGCCATCGAGCATGACGACCGTGCTGCCGCCTCGAAGTCCATCCCGCGCCAGCCGCCGCCCAGTGGTGATCTCGACCGGCTCGCCGACGAGGTTGAGCGGGATTTTGTGGCTGGCCGCCAAAGCCTGGATGCTGGTGATGCCGGGAACGACACTGTAGTCGAATTCAATGCTGTTTGCTTGGCGCACGCGTTCGATGATGCGTATCGTGCTGTCGTAAAGACTGGGATCACCCCAGACGAGAAAGGCGCCGGTGCCGCCGTCCGGCAGGCCCGAGATCAATTCTCCATAGATGTCGGCGATCTCGCCGTGCCAGGCATCGACACTTTGTGTGTAGGTTCTGTCTGCGGTCTGCCTTTGCGGCACCTGGAATTCCACGGTTCGGACAGCTGGCCGAGTGACGTAGCGCTCGCAGATCTCCCGCCTGATCTCGGCGAGCTCTTCCTTGTCGGCGCCCTTGAGCGGCAGGAAGATCACCTCGGCGGCGTTCATCGCTTTGATCGCCTGCATAGTGACGTGCTCCGGATTGCCCGTGCCGATTCCGATGATGTTAATATGCTTCAAGCGGATATTTCCCCGTGGGTCCAAGCGGTCTTGCCGAAAAACCGGGCTGGCCGCAAGGGCGGGGCAGGAAGTTGGCCGCGGCCAACTCGGCCCGCCGTGGCGGCTTGACCCCTATTGTTGCCGTAAATCCCGAATCGTGTCACTTTCGATACGCTTTTTGACGCTATGTTGACAGAAAAGCGCATCGAAAAGGATTGGGTGTTTTGGACAACATTAGCGTATCGACGACAGACGTGCGGATCGAGCGGCATGCGAACCAGCTCTCGCGGCAACTGAAGCTTCTCCGCGACAAGCTGTTTCCGCCGCTTTCGCAGAAGACGCTGCGCACATTCTCTTCCGGCGAAGCCGCCCAGATGATCGGCGTTTCCGACGGTTATCTTCGTCAGCTTTCGCTGGACGGCAAGGGGCCGCAGCCGGAACTTTCCTCGAATGGTCGACGCTCCTATACGCTCGGTCAGATCAATGAATTGCGCCATTATATGGCGAATCTCAAGCCGAAGGATGCGCTGAGCTACCTCCCGTGGCGACGTCGAGGCGAAAAGCTGCAGACGGTCGCCGTCACCAATTTCAAGGGCGGTTCGGCCAAGACGACGACGACGCTCTATCTGGCGCAATATCTGGCGCTGGAGGGTTACCGGGTGCTGGCGATTGATCTCGACCCGCAGGCCTCGCTTTCCTCCATGCTGGGCGTTCAGCCGGAATTCGATCTTTCCGACGGCGATACGCTTTATGGCGCCATTCGCTACGATGCGGCCCGTAAGTCGCTGAAGGAGATCGTTCGCAAGACCTATTTCGATGGACTCGATCTGGTGCCCGGCAATCTCGAGCTGATGGAATTCGAGCATGAGACGCCGCGGGCGCTCAGTGATCGCCAGAAACCGGCCGAGCTGTTTTTCCGTCGCGTCGGTGTCGCTATCGCCGAGGTGGAGGCCGATTACGATGTGGTGGTGATCGACTGTCCGCCGCAGCTCGGCTACCTCACTCTCGGCGCCGTTTGCGCCGCCACGTCGCTGCTCATCACCATCCACCCGCAGATGGTCGATGTCGCCTCTATGTCGCAGTTCCTGCTGATGACCTCGGATCTTCTCTCTGTCGTTCGCAGGGCCGGCGGCGACCTGCAGCACGACTTCATCAAATATGTCGTCACCCGCCACGAACCCTTCGATGCGCCGCAGTCGCAGATCGTTGCGCTGCTGCGCAGCCTGTTCGGCGACGATGTGCTGACGGCAACCATTCTCAAATCGACGGCAATCGCCGATGCCGGTCTGACAAAGCAGACGCTTTACGAAATCGAGAAAGGGCAGGTGCGCCGCTCGACATATGACCGGGCGCTGGAATCGGTCAACGCTGCCAATGGCGAGGTTCTTGCCGGCATTCACAAAGCCTGGGGCCGCACATGAGCAGACGCGATCGCCTGAAAGGTCTTTTCGACGATACGGCGCAGGAGTTGGCCGCGGCCAACTACGAGGAGCCTTCTTCGCGCGGATCGGCCGGTCCGGTGCGGACAATGGCGCTGACCCTCGGCCGCATGGAGGAAGAGAGCAGGGCGCTGCAGGAGGCTTTGCTCTCCGGCGAGCGCATCGTCGAACTCGATCCCGATCTGATCGATTCTTCCTTCGTCCGCGACCGCCTTGCCGACCAGCCGCTCGATCTTGAGGATGAGCTGGTGCAGTCGATTGCCGACAATGGCCAGGAAGTGCCGATCCTTGTTCGGCGCCATCCCGAAGACGGTGAGCGTTACCAGATCGCCTACGGCCATCGCCGGCTACAGGCTATCAAGCTGCTCAAGCGCAAGGTGCAGGCGATCGTCCGTCAGCTCGACGACACCGATGTCGTTATCGCGCAGGGCATCGAGAATTCGGCGCGCCGGAATCTTTCTTATATCGAACGCGCCGTCTTTGCTCTCACTCTCGAACTCAAGGGCTTTGAGCGTCCGGTCATCATGAAGGCGCTGTCCACTGATAAGACGGAGCTGTCGAAGCTGTTGTCGGTCGCCAAGGCCATTCCGGCCGAGATCGTCAGGTCGGTGGGGGCCGCACCGGGTATCGGACGACGCAAGTGGATGGCACTTGCTCAGGACTGGAATGGGACGACGGCGGCGCGGCTTGCGAAGCTGATCGCCTCGGATGGGTTCAGGGCGGAGGAGAGTGACCGCCGGTTCGAACTTCTGGTCGCCGAACTCGCCAGGAAAGAGGCGAAGCCGGAGCCCACCGAATATGACTGGAAGCCGAAGAGCGGCGGCAAGATTGCCGGCCGAATCAGGAGCGCCGGCAATTCCTTTACAATCGCGTTGAAGACCGGCGATGCGCCGGATTTCGGCGCTTACATTTCACGCCGTCTCGATGAGCTTTACGAAGCCTATCAGGCCGGCAAGTTGCAAGCAGGAGAGTAGGCCGCAAAAGAAAAAAGCCTCCGAACGTTGCCGTCGCGGAAGCCTTTCTCATATCTGGACAATCTGAGAATCGCACTTCCTCGAATCAGTGTCAAGCATCTTCGGCATCCTTTTGGGTGGTAGATTTCTTTTGCCTTGAAAAAAGGTGAGGGACATGGAGCCTCAATATGTATCGACGCCCTTCGGGCGGCGGTCGATGACGCTTGGCATGCTGGCAAGTCAGGAAAGGGCCAGCAGGATCGATCCGGACGCGTCGGTCGACAAATGGAAGATCTTTCGCGCGCTCTGCGAAGCAAAAGACGTGATCGGCGTGTCCGACCGCGCGCTTGCCGTTCTCAACGCGCTGTTGACCTTCTATCCGAAGAACGAGATTACCGAAGCCAACGGCTTCGTCGTCTTTCCTTCGAATGAGCAGCTGTCTCTGCGCGCCCATGGCATGGCCGGCACCACGCTGCGGCGAAACCTGGCAATGCTGGTGGAAGCCGGCCTGATCATCCGGCGGGACAGTCCGAATGGAAAACGTTTTGCCCGCCGCAACGGCGAGGGCGGACTTGGGGAAGCCTTCGGCTTCAGCCTGGCGCCACTCCTCGTGCGTGCTGGCGAGATCGAAGCTCAGGCGGCGCAGGTGCTTGCCGACAAGCTCGAATGGAAGCGCCTGAGGGAGCGGCTGAGCCTTTGCCGGCGTGATATCGCCAAGCTCATCGAGATCGCGCTGGAAGAGGAAATTGCCGGCGAATGGATCGAGATGCAGCAGCATTTCAATCGCCTCTCGACAAGCCTGCCGCGCCGCCCATCGACGGCGGAGATCCAGAGCCTGCTGACCGATCTCGAAGCGTTCCGCGAACTGATCATCAAAACGCTGGAATCGAAGACGAAAGCAGAAAAAACAGACGCCAATGACAGCCAGAGCGGTTGGCACATACATAATTCAAACCCACACCACACATCTGAACTTGAACCAAGCTTCGAAACGAAGCAGGGCGCAAAGCCGGAGGAAGAACCGCGGCCGTGGCGGGAGCCGCCGAAATCCTTCCCCCTTGCCATGGTGCTGCAGGCCTGCCCCGAGATTGTTGCCTATGGGCCGGGCGGCGGGATCGGCAGCTGGCGGGATTTGATGGCCGCCGCCGTCGTCGTCCGTTCCACCCTAGGCGTCAGTCCCAGCGCCTATCAGCAGGCCAGCGATGTCATGGGACCGGAAAATGCTGCCACAGTGATCGCCTGCATTCTGGAACGCGGCGGCCATATCAATTCGGCGGGCGGCTATATGCGTGATCTGACGCGGCGGGCAGAGCGCGGTGAATTCTCGCTCGGTCCGATGCTCATGGCGTTGATGCGGGCCAATGGTCCGATGGCGAGAAAAACGGGATGA